>NZ_JBFUAY010000065.1:0-28921 GCF_056406015.1 Rhizobium sp. P1_E1
AGGCGAAGCTGTCGAAATTATGGGTCGTCGGCAGCATCGAAATGCGCTGCGAGGGCGTTTCGGCAAGCGCCAGGTTCGGCTGCACGAAAAGCTTGGTCACCGGCGCATCGCCCTGCCCGATCCGCGCATTCGGCCCGATGCGGCCCGTTTTCGTCAGATCGGTGATCTCGTCCCAAAGCGTGATCCGCTCGATCTCGATCGGCTGCACGGCGCGCCAGTACCAGACGATGTCGAGGTTGTGGAAGCACTGGTCGTAGATGTCGTAGGTCATCGGCTCCAGCGCCGCCTTGTGCTGGGCGGTCATGAAGTCCTGATTGTCGAATTCGATATCCATGCCCAGATCGCGCTCGGCACCGAGCCGGAGTTCTTCCAGCAGCGAAATCGCCGTGCCGAGGATGCGCAGCTTGATCCGGCCCTCTGTATGGAGGGCGGGTGTCGGAAAGCTCTTCGGCGTCGGCATTTTTCTCATGGCTGCATTTCCTCGATCCGCCGCGGTGCGACTTGTGTCACGCCGAGCCCGTTGAAGGCGTCAAACGATCGCTCGATTGCCGCGGGCTCGATGCCGTCGACGATGAAGACGATGCGGGACCGCCGGTCCCCGCCGGACCAGGATTGCATATGAACGGGCGTGTGGACCAGATGCTGCACCCCGTGGATCGCCACGGGAAAGTCCTCGCCCTCGATGTTGAGAATCCCCTTGACCCGAAGGATACGGTCGCCGTGCCGGTTGAGCAGCATGGTCAGCCAGATGCCGAAGGCTGTCCAGTCGATCGTGCCTTCGCTCACCAGCACGAAGGACCGGATGCGGCCGGAATGTTCGCCTGCAAGAACAGGCCCGGGATCGTCGCAATAGAAGCCGCCTGGCGATTGCATCGCCTCGGCGCGGCAGGTTGTGGTATCTTCCAGCAGACTGATGACATCATCCGACGCCAGGACGATCGGCGCATCAGGATTGATCTGCCGGATCATCGCTGTGATCCGCGCGACTTGGCCGGCTTCAGCGATATCGGCCTTGGTCAGCACCAGAAGGTCGGCCACCGCCACCTGCCGCATCGGCTCGCGGTAGGCGGCAAGCTGCGTCCCGGCATTGACGGTATCGACGGTGGCAATCACGCCCGAGGATCGGAAATGATGCCGCAGAACCGGATCAGCCTTCAACGTCGAAAGAACGGGGAAAGGATCGGCAAGCCCGGTGCTCTCGATGATGATCCGGTCGAAGGGCGGGACGATGCCGCGCTCGCGCTTCGAATGCAGGTCGCGGATCGCATCGACCAATTCGCCCCGCACCGTGCAGCAAAGGCAACCGGATTGCAGCAACACCATGTTCTCGTCGATGCGCTCGAGCAGGTGATGGTCGAGGCCGACCTCGCCGAATTCGTTGATCAGCACCGCGGCGTTGCAGAGCGCCGGGTCGGCCAGCAACCGGCGTAGCAGCGTCGTCTTGCCGGATCCGAGAAAACCGGTCAGCAACGTGACGGGCGTGAAGGCCGGAAACGCATCAGCCATGGCGGTTCGCCTCCAGCCGGTCGAGAAGCGTCTCGGCCAGCGGATCGAGCGGCCGGCCCGCAAGCCGCTCGGCCGCCGGCCACAGGTGTCCGAGATCTTCGATGATCTCGGTCTTTCCGGTGCGGGTCGACAGCAGGAAGGAGGATCCCTGCCAGTCGGACATGGAGAGACCAAAGGCGTCGAGGACGCGGTTGGCAATCGCAACACGGCGGGCGCGCTCGCGCCGGCGGTCGATCCGCTCGGCGGTGCGGGTATAGACCCCGGGTCGCGCGACCGCGTCGGCCCAGTGCTCGTTACCACCCAGAATACCGCAGAGCGAACACATCGCCTTTACCTCTTACTTCTTGCGGGGGAACCGTTTGGCGAAGTCGTCGGCGATCTCGTTCATCGTCACGAACTTGACGCCGGGATGCTTGATCATGTGGGCGTAGAGACGCTCCAGCATCATCAGAACCTGCGGCCGGCCGGCGACATCAGGGTGAATCGTGATCGGGAAGACGGCGTAGTCCATTTCGCGATAGACCCAGTCGAACTGGTCGCGCCACATCTGCTCTATGTCGTGCGGGTTGACGAAGCCGTGGCTGTTTGGCGCCTTCTTGATAAACATCATCGGCGGCAGGTCGTCGAGATACCAAGACGCCGGGATCTCGATGAGATCGGTCTCGTGACCACGCTTCAGCGGCACCATCCACTCCGACGGCTTCTTCGAATAGTCGATCTTGGTCCAGCTGTCGCCCACGCGGACATAGTAAGGCGTGAAGTCGTTGTGCATGAGCGAATGGTCGTATTTGATGCCACGCTCGAGCAGGAGTTCGTTGGTGACGTTGGAGAATTCCCACCAGGGTGCCACATAGCCGGTCGGCCGCTTGCCGGAAAGCTTGGCGACGAGCTCGATGCACTTGTCGAGCACCTCCGTCTCCTGCTCGCGCGTCATGGCGATCGGGTTTTCATGGGTGTAGCCATGGATGCCGATCTCGTGACCGGCATCGGCGACGGCCTGCATCTGCTCCGGAAACGTCTCGATCGAGTGGCCGGGGATGAACCAGGTGGTCTTGATGCCGAAGCGCTCGAAAAGCTTCAACAGCCGTGGGCTGCCGACTTCGCCGGAAAACAGGCCCCGCGAGATATCGTCCGGGGAATCCTCGCCGCCATACGAGCCGAGCCAGCCGGCAACGGCGTCCACGTCGATGCCGAAGCTGCAGAAGATTTCTTTTGCCATTGCGAGGTCTCCTTGTGATGTTCTCGTTGGTCCGGCTTTGATCGGCCGGCTTTTCAGTGGGCGGGAATGACGGTGGCGTTTTCCGGCTTGAAGGCGAGCGCAACCAGCGCATCGACGGCAAAAGCGCCGGGCGGATACTTGTCGACATGGGCTTCGAGCGCCAGCATGCGTCCGTCCGGCAGGGCGACCGAAAGATGCGAGATATGCCCGACGACGTCGAAGCGGCGGATCCTGGCGTCGATGACATTGCCGCTGCAGGCCTCAGCGATCGCATCGCGGCCGCCCTTGTCGAGCGCATGCACCTCGACTGCCTCGGCAGGGATCACGACGCTCACCGCGTCTCCGTTCGCGACCGCGCCATTGGCATCGCCGGCGAGAAGGCCAAGCGGCGTGTCGACCACGACATGTCCCTTTTCGTGGCCCTTGACTGCACCCTTGAAGATCGTATTGCGGCCGATGAACTGCGCGACAAAAGGCGTGTTTGGCCGCGTATAAAGCTGATGCGGCGGGCTGATCTGTTCGATCCGGCCTTGGTTCATCACGACGATCCGGTCGGAAAGCGCCAGCGCCTCGGACTGGGCGTGCGTCACGAAAACGAACGTCACGCCAAGCTCGCGTTGCAACAGTTTCAATTCGCTCTGGATCGTCTTGCGCAGGTTGGCGTCCAAAGCGCCGAGCGGTTCGTCGAGCAGCAGAATATCAGGCTCGACCACGAGACCGCGCGCAAGCGCGATGCGCTGTCGCTGGCCGCCGGAAAGCTTGTCGCAGCGCTTGTCGGCGACGTCCTCGAGACCCAGCTTTTCGAGAATGCGATCGACCTTTGCATTGCGCTGGACCTTCTCCATGCGCTTCACGTCGAGGCCGTAGCCGATATTGTTGCGCACAGTCATGTGCGGGAAGAGCGCATAATTCTGGAAGATCATCGAGGTCGGCCGCTGCGCCGGGCCGATATCGTTGATCCGCTCGCCCCTGACCATCAGATTGCCGGACGAGATACTTTCGAATCCGGCGATCATCCGCAGCGTCGTCGTTTTGCCGCAGCCGGACGGGCCGAGGAACGCGATGAACTCGCCCTTGTCGACGGCAAGGTTGAAATCGATCACGGCCGGCGTTCCGTTATCGTAGACCTTTCCGATCTGGTAGAGTTCGAGGTCATGTATCATGTCGGTCGTTCCGTTGCGGGTTAAAGGACAGGCGACCGCAGCCGCCTGCCAGGTGGCCCCTTCTCCGCATCGCAGATGGGATGAAGGGGCGCTGGGAGTAACGCATCAGGCGTTGAGGAACTCGTCCCACTTCTGGATGAGGTGGTCGTATTCATCCGGCCACTGGTGCCAGTAGGCGACGTTTGCCGCGCGGGTCTCGAGCGAACCGCCGTCGCGAAGATCGCCCTCCTTGATGCCGCGCTCTGGCGCGCCGACCCACGGCTTGCCTTCGTACCAGAAGGCATATTTTTCCGGCGCCATCTTCTCCTTGATGTTGGTGGTCGGCGAATAGTAACCCTGCTCGGAAACCGTGATGCCCGGTTCGCCCGACAGCCAATAGTCCGCATAGGCGACGACGGCTTCCTTGTTCGGCGTGCCCTTCAGCATGGTGTTGCCGATGGACCAGGCGCGATAGCCTTCCTTCGGAATGGCGTATTTGCAAGGCTTTCCCTGCGCCTTGACGGCCATAACCGCCGGCTGCCAGGCGTCGCAGACGACGATTTCGCCGGATGCCAGGAAGTTGACGAGTTCGCCGAAATCGCCCCAGAGCGCCCGGAACTGGCCTTCCTTCTTTTTCGAGATCAGGAACTTCGCGGCTTCGTCGATTTCCGCGGCGGTCGGATTGCCGGGGTTCTTGACATTGGAAAGGCCAAGCGTGTTCATCGCCATGACCGCCTGGCCGAAGGCCGTCAGCGGGTCGGTGTTGAGGCCGGACTTGCCCTTGTACTTGCTGTCGAAGATCGCCGTCCAGCTGTTGGCTTCCTCGTCGGAGAGCACGTCCGGATTATAGCCGACGGAGTCGAAGTTGAAGACCGAAGGCACCATCCAGAGCGCCGTCTGCGTCTCGTCCGTCCAGATCTGACCGACGATCTGCGCCTTGGGGTCGAACTTCGGATCAGGCTTGGTGAAGATCTCGCGGATATTCGACCAGCTCTTCAGGCCCGCGGTCTCGATCGGGTCGGCATTATCGGTCATGACGACGGAGGGAAGGCGCTCGCCGATCGTTTCCCAGACGTCATAATCCTTCGAACCGGAGAGGATCCGGGTCTGCGCGTCCGGGAAGGTTGCCGCCGTGCCGGACGTCGTGCCGACGCCGCTTGCCGTCTTGAAGTCGGCCAGGATGCGTTCCTGTACGGTGACCGAAAGGCCGATCGTGCGCAGTTGCTCGCCGGCGAGGCTGGCGGCCTGCGCATAAGCTGCCCGCGAAGAGAGGAAGTGTGTGCCGCCGCCGATGGCAAGCGCCATCGCGCCTGCGGATCGCTTCAGCAGTGAACGTCGATTCATGTCCATCGAAATTGTCATTGTCGTTCTCCGGTTTTTTGTTCCCCGGGATGGCCTTCATGACCACCCATCGTTCTCGTCCGGCATCGGCGTCAGGATGGGATCGGTCCCGACGCGCCAGCCGTCAGTATCGGCCCACGAGGAGCCCTCCATCCACGACCAGCGTCTGGCCGGTCATGTATCTTGCGCTGTTCGACGCCAGGAAGACGATCACGTCGGCGATGTCTTCCGGTTCGCCGAGCCGCCCCATCGGGATGAAGGCGCTTGCCGCTTCCGCGCCCTTCGGTCCGAGCGAGTTTTCTTCCGAAAGAAGCTGTGCGGTGCGGATGTAACCGGGCGCCATGCCGTTGACGCGGATGCCGTCGCGGGCAAGTTCGACTGCCAGCCCGCGCACGAGGCCGACGACACCGGCCTTGGCGGCGGAATAATGCACGTGCTCGTCCCAGCCGTAGGCGACTCCCATGATCGAGGAGAGCGCCACCACCGTGCCTGATTTGCGCGCCTTCATGCCGGGTGCGGCTGCACGGACCACGCGGAAGATGCCCTTGAGGTCGATGTCGAAGGTCAGCTCCCACCTGTCGTCATCGAGCACATCGAGGGGTGCCTTGTGGGCGATGCCGGCATTGGCGATGATCACGTCGAGGCGGCCGTGACGTTTCTCCACGTCGGCGACCAGGGCATCGACGGCGGACGTCGAGCGGACGTCGAGTGCGATGAATTCGGCCGAACCGCCCGCATCCTCAATCTCCGCCACGGCGGCGCGCCCTTCGACCTTGAGGACATCCGTGACGATCACGTGGTCGCCGAGCGCGGCAAATGCCTTGGCGGTCGCCTTGCCGATGCCGATGCCGGCGCCGGTGATCAGCACGATGCGGGGTATCGAGGAGATCGTGGTCATTCTGTTTTCCTGACTAGAGCATGACGTCGCCGGAGTTCGGGCCAAGCGTTTGGCCGACGAACAGGCTGGCGGCGGGCGATGCGAGAAACGAAACGGTGGCGGCAACCTCTTCCGGCTCGCCGAAGCGACCGAGCGGCAGTTCGGCGGCCTTGCGGACGCGCCACTCCTGCGAGAGCTCGCGCACCAGCGGCGTGTTGATCGGCCCTGGAGCGACGGCATTGACACGCACGCCGCGGTTCGAGACCTCGCGGGCGAGCGATTTCGTCATGCCGATGATCGCCGCCTTGGCACCGGCATAATGGACGAGTTCGATGCCGCCGATCTGGCCGAGCTGCGAGGCGACGTTGACGATGACACCATCCCCGGCAGCAAGCATCGATGGCAGAGCGAGCTTGGTCATGAGAAAGGTACCGCGCACATGGATCGCGAACATCCGGTCGAAATCCGCAACCTCAAGGTTTTCAAACAGCGCCTGATGGACGATGCCGGCACAGTTGACGAGCAACTGCGGGTGGCCGAAGGCCGAAACTGCGACCTCGTAGACCTTCGCCGTATCTGTCTCGGAAGAAACGTCCCCGGCAACCGCGACGGCCTTGCCGCCAGCCGCTGCGATCTCGTCGGCAACCGCCTGCGCCCGGTCGAGGTGGAGATCGTTGACGAGTATGGCATAGCCGTCCTGCGACAGCCGGATGGCGATGGCACGACCGATGCCGGAACCGGCGCCCGTCACGATGGCTGAAGGTACCGGCATCACGCCTCCTCCTGGATCGCGACGCGCTTGGCGCGCCTGATGGAAAGCACCATCAAGATGGCGTAGACGCCGAGCAGCGCGAAGGAGAAGATCGTCGTCAGCACCCCGAAAGCGAAGACGTTCGGATGCACCTCCACCGAGAAGGTCCCGTAGATGGCAAGCGGCAGCGTCAAGTCGCGGCCGGATGCAAACAGGGTGCGCGAGAATTCGTCATAAGACAGCGTGAAGGCAAAGAGCATGGCCGAGAGCACGCCCGGAAAGATCAGCGGGAACGTCACCTTGCGGAAGGTGCGTGCCGGCGACACGCCGAGCGACCACGACGCCTCCTCCACACTCTGGTCAAAGCGGTTGAGGATCGCCAGCATGACGAGAAAGGCGAAAGGATAGGTGTAGACAACGTGCAGCACGAAGGCCGTACTCCACCAATGCCGGTCGATGCCCAGCGCATTGGCGACGAGCGCCATGCCGAGGCCGACCAGAACGCCAGGAACCATCATGCCGAGAACGATCAGGTAGAAGACGACGCCCGAGCCATGGAACCGGCGACGGAAGGCCTGCGCCGAGGTGACGCCGAGCACGGTGGAGGCGATCATCGTCATTACCGAAAGCACCAGCGAGCGGACCAAGGCCTCGTTGATCGGCAGCGGCGCGATGCGCGATGGCGGCGTCAGGCCGAAGAGATGCTTGTACCAGTAGGTCGACCACTCGATGATCGGGAACTGCGGTCCGCCTTCCGGCCCTGTCTGGAAGGACAGAATGGCCAGCACCACCATTGGCGCGTAGAGGAAGATCAGGAAGACCGCCGTATAGATGCCGAGTGATAGCTTGATGCCGCCAGCCTGCATGTCAGAGCTCCTTCCTGAGGTCGACGACGCGCAAGAGTGCCGCGACGACGACGCCCATGAGCACGGTAAGCACGACGCCGACGACAGCGGCGAAGGCCCATTTCAGCGATCCGACCTGGGTGACGATGATATTGCCGAGAAGGTTCACCTTGCGGCCGGAGAGCGCGGCGGCAGTTGCGAATTCACCAAGCACCATGACGGAGACGAAAATCGCGCCGACCACCACGCCCGGCATGGTGAGCGGCAGGATGATGGTGCGGAAAATGCGCCAGAAGCCCGCGCCGAGATCCTGCGCTGCTTCGATGACGCTCTGGTCGATGCGGCCCATCATGAAGGCGATCGGCCCGACCATGAAGACGCAATAGATCTGCGTCATGCCGATGATAACCGAGAGTTCGGAGAAGAGCAGCACCTCGATCGGCTGGTTGATGATGCCGAGACCCTGCAGGATGAGATTGATCGCCCCCTCCTTGCCCAACATCGGTCGCCAGGCGAGCACGCGGATCAGGAAAGAGGTCCAGAAAGGGATGACGCAGAGGACGAGAAGCGCCGTCTGGATCGTCTTGTTCTTGACGAAGAGGCCGACGTAGAGGGCCGCCGGATAGCCGACGACCAGCGTCGAGGCGAGCACGATCAACCAGATCCTGACCGTCGTCCAAAGAGCGCTGAGATAGGTGTCCGTGGTGAAGAAGGTCACCCAGCTCTTGACGGTGAGATCAGGCGTGATCTTGAACGTCGTCTGCGTCCAGAAGGACACGTAGATCATCATCAGGATGGGTGTTACCAGAAAAAGCAACATCCAGATGACGCCCGGCGCCAACAGCCAGAGCGTCTTGCTGGATGCCTTCTTGACCGGTTCCACGGTGGTTTCGGTCTCGGCTGTTGTGGCACTTATCGACATCAATCAGTCTCCCGTCCCGCGCTATGCGGTAAGAGTATCAGGCGTAAACGAGGGCATCCCGGCGCTTCCAGACGAGCGTGTAGCGCGACTGCGGCGTACAGGCGGGCGGCATGCTCTGGCTCAGATGAGATTCCACTTCGAAGACGCGGCCGTCATCGAGCGAGAAAAAGGAGTTGATCGCGGCGCCCGAATATTCGTCGGCGACGAAGGTCGCCTCGAGCCTCACCTCGTCGTCGGCGGCGGGCACTTCGGCCGGGCGGATCGCAACACGGTCGTAGCGGATCGCGTAACCGGTGCGGTCGTCGCGGAACTGCATTTGGTCGCCGAGCGGGAAAGCACCATAGGGGCTGAGGAAGCTCTCCCCGGCGAGCCGGCCTTCGAAAAGATTGTAGCAGTTGAGGAAGCTCGCGACCGACAGCGATTTTGGCCGGTTATAGATCGTGTCGGCGTCTGCTGCCTGCGCGATCCGGCCGCTGTCGAGCACCAGCACCATGTCGCCCATGGCAAGCGCCTCGCTCTCGCTGCCGGTGACGTGCAGGAAGGTGACGCCGCAGCGCTCGCGGATCAACCTGAGCTCGCTGCGCATGCGGGCGCGAAGATTGGCGTCGAGCGCGCCAAGCGGCTCGTCGAGCAGCACCAGCGACGGCTCCGTCACCAGCGTGCGCGCCAACGCCACGCGCTGCCGCTGACCGCCGGAGATCTGCCCGACGCCGCGATCTTCCAGGCCCGAAAGGCCGACGAGCGCAATCATCTCCTTGACCCTGACCTGCACGATATCAGGATCGGTCACGGAGTTCTCGGCACGGTTTTCCAGCCCGAAAGCGATGTTCCTGGAGACCGACAGATGCGGAAAAAGGGCAAAATTCTGAAAGACGAAACCGATGTCGCGCCGGTGCGGCGGTACCGTCTCGATACGCTGACCCTTGAAGATCACCGTGCCGAGGTCCGGCTGCTCGAAACCGGCGATGACGCGCAGAAGCGTCGTCTTTCCAGATCCGCTCGGCCCCAGAAGCGAGACGTAGCTGTCGTTCGGCAGCGACAGGTCGATGCCGTCGAGCGCGTTCAGCGTACCATAAGCCTTGGTGACACCTGCGAGCTTGAGAACCGAAGACAAGAGCCTCTCCATTTTGCACCAGCACGGATCGCTCCTAGGCCGCCGCGCGCCTTGCGAAACGGCAGCCGAAACCGTTCGTGGGCGGCAAGGCACACGGCGGAAGATCGATCGGCAGTCTGACGTTTTTTGTCGTTCACCCTCGGAATGCTTCTACCGGCATCCCTGTGCAGAATTGATGACATAAATGATTTTTGTATTCAATAGGCTTTTTCATGAAACGGTCGACATTTTGTGCAGAGCAACACAGAGTCACAAAACCGCAGTATGGAAGCAGGGATTCCGGAAAAACGAGATACGGGCATTCCGGACGATTATGCGCAGCTTTTCGGCAATGCTTCGCCAGAAATCACGCATTTCTGCATCATCCGAGCTCTCTCCGCGAGCGCTATCCGCCCGTCTGACCATCTGCGGGGCAAAATGGCCTAGACGACGACCAAACGCCGCCTCAAGCGACGCTCAGCGAAATAATGCAATTTTGGTATGCAAAAGACATTTATTTTGACATAGTCCGGAACGGCAAAATACACTAAAGAGAATTCCGACTTTGTTGCCATCCGCGATTGGATGGAGGATGCCCCGCCCGATGATACGCAATCTCCCAGCACAGACGGCCCAGCGTCGGTACGAGATTGCCGAGCATATCCTGCGCGACAATATCGTCGGCGGACAGCTGCCGGTGGGTCTGGTCCTGCTCGAGGGGCCGATCGCCGATATCCTCCAAACGTCGCGCGCGCCGGTGCAGCGCGCCCTGCTTCGCCTGGAGGCCGATGGCCTTGTCCACCGTTTCCAGGGACGTGGCTTCCTGGTCGGACCTCAGGATGCAGGGCTCACACCAAACCGCACGGACATCAAGTCCTTCGGGCTGGTCATAGCCCAGCATGCCGACGAGGCGCTGCAGAGCCGGTCGTCCTGGGCGCGCATCTACAACACGGTCGAGCGCGACGTGGCCGGCTGCGTCGTCTTCGGCCAGTACCGCATCATCGAGATCGAACTCGCCAATCATTTCAAGGTCAGCCGCACGGTGGTGCGCGACGTCCTCAGCCGGTTGCAGGAACGCGGCCTCGTCCGGAAGAACCAGAGTTCCCACTGGATCGCCGGCCCGTTGACGGCCCAGACGATCAAGGATCACTTCACGCTTCGACGCATGCTGGAGCCCGCCGCGCTCAAGGCCGGCGCTGCCGCAGTCGACCGCGAACGCCTGACCGAGCTCTTCACTCGCCTGGCCGGCCTCGAAGCTTCGCAACCGGTCGACCACCTCGAAAAACTCGAGGAACTTCAGGAGCAGATGATCGACATTTGCGTGCTGACGACGACAAACGAGAAGACGCGGGAACTGATCCGCAACAACCTGTTGCCCGTCAACGCCGCCGAGCGGCTGCTGCGTCATCTCGGCCTGCCTGACGATCCGACCGCCATCACCGAGATGCGGCTGATCGTCGAGCTTTTGATGCGCGGCGCCGTCGATGCGGCCGCCGCGATGCTGGAGACCCATCTCGACGCCTCGATGAAACGCATGATCGCCCAGATGAAGATCGTTGCCATCATCCCCGGCCCGAGCGTGACGGCCGATTACCTGACGCACGTCGAGTGAGCGGCCGGCCATCGGCGTCACCTCACGACAGGCTTTGGCGGAGGCGGTCGAGCAGTGCTGCCCGATCGGCCCTCGCCTTCAGCGCTTCGTCCATCGTCACCTCGACGAAGCGCGCCGGCGTATGCGGCTGCAACTGGCCGATGAGGTCCATGTCGGCCGAGATCACCGTGCCGACCATGAAATAGCCGCCGCCGGAGACCGCGTCGCGATGGAGGATGATCGGCTCCGTCCCGCCCGGTACCTGGATCGAGCCGTAGGGATAGCAGCTGTCGACGATGTTCGACGGATCCGAACCGGCGCCGAAGGGCTGCTTGCGGTCGATAAATTCGAGCCTGCGCCCGCCGCGGAAGCGGTAGCCCATGCGGTCGGCCTCAGGCGCCACCTTCCACTCGTCGGCAAAGAAGCTCGCCTTGGCGGCATCCGTCAGCCGGTCCCAGTAGAGCCCCGGCAGCACGCGCAGCGCTGCCGGCGTTCCGGGCTTGCGCCGCAGCTCTTCGGCGACGCTTTCTCCTTCCTCGGCAAGGTCGGCCTTTCCGACGGGCAGTTCGTCGCCGGCTGCCAGCGCCCGCCCTTTGTAGCCGCCGAGCGCGCCGATCGGATAGGTGGAGCGGCTGCCGAGCGCTTCCGGCACGTCGATGCCGCCCGCGACCGCGATCAGGATACGCGCGCCGGATTTCAGGAAGTCGAAGCTCAGCACCTGGCCGGCCTTGACCTTGAAAGCGGTCCAGCCAGGCTGCCCCACGCCGTCGACCTTGGCCGGCATGTCGGCACCTGTGACGGCCACGAGCCTGTCCTCGGCGAATTCGAGCTTCGGCCCCATGAAGACCGCCTCGAGACCCGCCGCCCCTTCGTCGTTGCCGACGAGCAGATTGGCAGCACGCATGGCGTAGCGGTCCATGGCGCCGCCGATCGGGATGCCGAGGTGGAAATAGCCGGGACGGCCGAGATCCTGGACGCTCGTCGATAGTCCAGGGTGCAACACTTTAATGGCCATTGAGAATACCCTCCAGCGCGGCGTTGTAACCGTCAATGTCCTTGCTGAATTCGCGAAGATCGAAGCGGACCTGGCGGATCGGCGGGCTGAAGAGCCTCTTGTCGACCTCTTCGACCGCCGTGTCGTATCCGTCGCGATCGACGGGCTTGAACTTGACGATATYGCCAGGACGGAAGAACACCATGAAATCGCGCAGGTAACTCGTTTGCTGCGTCGGGTCGAAGATCGGCATCGGCGTGACGCCGAACATCTGGTAGCCGCCGGCGCCGCGCACCGAATAGATGCAGCCGAAGCAGCCGCCATGGCCGACTGTCAGTTTGGGCGTATCGGTGCGTGGTCTCAGATATTTCGGCACTTCGATCTGCCGCTGTCGATCGACCATCTGGTACATGAAGGGAAGCCCGGCCACGAAACCGACCATCGACACGAACCAGGGCGACCCCGCATGCGCGGCGACAAAATCCTCTACACCGCCGTAGCCGTTGACCCGCGCAGCATAATCGAGGTCGGTTCCGCCAGGTTCCTGATGCCGCTCGCGAAAGCGCATCAGCGTCTCGTGCGTCCATGGATCATTGTAGAAGACCGGGATCTCGATGATGCGGGTCTTCAGGACCGGCTCGGATTTTTCCGCCACGCCCTCGATTGCCCGCACCTCCCGCAGGATGTCGTCAGGCTTGATGAGATCGGGATTGAACTTCACCTGGAAGGAGGCGTTGGCCGGGCAGATCTCGGTGACGCCCCTGATCTGGCTTTCCCGAACCGCTGTCRCCATCGACAGGCTCTTGAAGAAGGCTTCCAGCGACATCTCGCTGCTGCATTCGACGAAGAGGTGTTCGTCACCTCCGAACGTATATCGCGCAGGCATCAGGCAACCTCCTGGGTCCGGCCGGCCAAAGCGGGAAAATCGTGCTCCAGCCATTGTTCGAGAAAGCGGGTATGGAAGGCGCCCGCGCCGACGCTTGCATCGCGGGCAAGCGCCAGATGCAGCGGCACCGTCGTCGGCACGCCTTCGATCGCGAGAGCCGTCAGCGCCGCGGCAAGCTTTTCGAGGCAGGCCTTGCGGGTTTCGGCGTGCACGATCAGCTTGCCGAGCAGGGAATCATAAAAGGGCGGGATCGTGTAGCCCTCGTAAAGCATCGTGTCGAACCGGATGCCCTCGCCTTCCGGAACAGACAGCGACGCGATCGTACCTGGCGACGGCTGGAAGGCTTTGAACGGATCCTCGGCATTGATGCGGCACTCAATCGCATGGCCGCTGGCCACGATATCTCGCTGGGCGACCGAAAGGGATGCACCGCCCGCGACCTTGAACATCTCCTGCACCAGGTCGAACCCGGTAATCATCTCGGTAACGGGATGCTCGACCTGGATGCGGGTGTTGACTTCGATGAAGTAGAAGTCGCCCGTATCGTCGTCGTAGAGATACTCGACCGTGCCGGCCCCGCGATAACCGACCTCGCGTGCAAGCGCCACGGCGCTCATGCAGAGTCGTTCGCGCACGGCGGCAGGCAGCAGGAAGGCGGGCGCCTCTTCCCACACCTTCTGGCGCCGCCGCTGCAGCGAGCATTCGCGTTCGAAGAAATGCACGAAATTCCGCCCGTCGCCGAAAACCTGCACCTCGACGTGTCGGGCGCGGCCGATGACCTTTTCCATATAAAGCCCGCCGTCGCCGAAGGCGGCCAGCGCCTCGGCCGTGGCCAGCGGAAACTGCTGCTCCAGCTCAGCGATGCTATCGACAATGCGGATACCACGTCCGCCGCCACCGGCCGCGGCCTTGATCATCACAGGAAAACCGATCTCGATCGCGAGCAAGCGGGCGTCATCGAGCCCTGTGACACGCCCTTCGCTGCCAGGCACCGTCGGTACGCCTGCGCGTTTTGCCACCTGCCGCGCCGCCACTTTGTCGCCGAGCGTGCGGATTGCATCGCCCGAGGGGCCGACAAAGATCATGCCGGCGTCACGAACCGCATCGGCAAAATCGCCGTTTTCGGACAGAAAGCCGTAGCCCGGATGCACGGCATCGACACCGGCCTCCTTGGCGGCAGCGATCACTGCCGCAATGTCGAGATAGGATTTCTTCGCCGCCGGCGGGCCGATGTTCACCGCCTCGTCGGCAAGCCGCACCGCCAGCATATCTGCGTCTGCTGCGCTGTACACCTGCACGGTGCGGATGCCGAGCGCCTTCGCCGCCTTGATGACGCGAACGGCGATCTCCCCGCGATTGGCGACGAGCACCGAGCCGATCGTCATGCTTCGACCTCCGCAATGACCTGCCCGGCCATGACAGGCTCTTCATTGTCGACGAGGAAGGTGATCGCCTTGCCGGTAACGCCGGCCGTAACTTCCTGGAATGTCTTCATCACCTCGATCACGCCGATCGTCTCGGCCTCGGAGACGTCATCACCATCCGTCTTGAACGGCGGAGCATCGGGAGCCGAAGCCCGATAGAAGGTGCCCGGCAGGGGCGAACGGATTTCAATCTTGCTCACTGGTCGATCTCCACAAATCTATTGGCCAAGGATCTGCGACACCGGCGCGATCCGAATTCCCGCACCGATCAGAAGCTCGCGCATGCTCAAAACGATATCGAGCGCGCCGAGCGTATCGGAATGAAAGCAGATGGATTCAAATTCGATGTCGATGTCGTTGCCTGAGACCGTGCGGACCTTGCCTTCCTGGCAGGCGCGCAGCACTTTCTGCGCCAGCACCATCGGGTCCGGACGGCCGGCATCGCGGGTAAAGACGATCGAACCGCTGTCGTCGTAGTCGCGGTCTGCGTAGAACTCGCGCACGACAGGCTGTCCGGCATCAAGTGCTGCCCGGTGCGTCGCCGAGCCGCCCATGCAGAAGACAAAAGCGTTGGGCGAGACTGTGCGCAGATACTGGACGAAGATCTGGGCGAAATCCGAATTGACCGCCATCTCCATGTAAAGCGCGCCATGCGGCTTCACATGCTGCACCGGCACGCTGTGACGGCGGGCGAACTCGCGCAGCGCCCCCACCTGGTAGATGATGTCGTTGACCAGCTCTTTGCTGTTGCCGAGAATCTTGCGGCGGCCGAAGCCCTGAAGGTCATTATAGCCAGGATGCGCGCCGACCCCGACCCCGTGAGCCGCGGCAAGTGCCACGGTCTCGTCGATGAGGTTCGGGTCGCCGGCGTGAAAGCCTGTGGCGATATTGGCCGAGCTGATGTGGGAGATGAGCAAGGCATCCTGCGTGTCGCCGATCCGCCAGCGACCGAAGGCCTCTCCCATATCGCAGTTGATATCGACGATATTTTTCAAACTGTCTTTCCGCGGTTGTCATCTGGCGAAGACGCTACGTGACAAAACAGGATTTGAAAAATTCAATTTTTGCGCCATCATTATCGAGAAAAGAGATACCTGCGCTCAAATCAAAGGCAAAAACTTTATGTTGATTTCCAATGATCTAGTTCGATTCCACCACCAATTCACAACGCGCGCGCATAAATCATATGCAGCCAATCGAATTTATTGACGCTGAGTTCAGATAATTCGATGGGACATACGGAACCATGAGCCTCAGTTTCCGACAACTCCGCTATTTCGTCGCAACTGCCGAGCAGGGGCAGATTTCCTATGCGGCTGCACAACTCTCGATCTCGCAATCGGCAGTGACGACCGCAATTAAGGAGCTGGAAAAATCAATCGGGGTCGCACTGTTTACCCGCATGCCGCAGGGCATGGAACTGACCGCCGCCGGTCGGCAATTTCTTTCCTACGCCTACGAGATCCTCGCCAAGGTCGATGAGGCAACGCATCTGAACTATGTCAGCAGCGACATCGAGGGCGATCTGACTGTCGCGGCGACCTACACGGTCATCGGCTACTTTCTGCCGCTCCACATCGAGCGCATGCGGCGGCTTTATCCGAAGCTCCGCATCCAGCTTTACGAGGTGAACCGTGAGTCGATCGAGGAAGGCCTGCTGGTCAATCGCTACGACATTTCGGTGCTGCTGACTTCGAATATCCTGAATAACGCACTTACCACGGAGACGCTTTTGCGTTCCGTCCGCAGGCTCTGGGTGTCCGCGCAGCATCCGCTGCTGAAGCGTGCGGACGTCGGCCTGCAGGATATCGCCGAGGAGCCCTACATCATGCTGACGGTGGACGAGGCGGCATATTCGTCATTGAAGTACTGGAGCACGACGCCTTACCAGCCGCGGGTGATTCTGCGCACCTCGTCGATCGAGGCGGTACGTTCCATGGTCGCCAACAACCTCGGCGTCGCGATCCTCTCCGATATGGTGCACCGCCCCTGGTCGCTGGAAGGCCGGCGGATCGAGACGATCAACATCACGGATCCGGTGCCACCGATGGATGTCGGCCTCGCCTGGCGCGCCAAAACCGACTTCACCCCGGCCATGCACGCCTTTCGCCGATATTTTCAGCAGGCGTTCGGCCTGCCGGGCACCAATGCATGAATTCGTCTTCGAAACTCGGCGTGCCAGGAATGGCTGCCGGCGCGCCCAGTTGATGATACAACGCGCTCCCGCGGCTATTCGTCGGCGCCTGGCAAGGAGGACGCCGGGAGGATTTGCCGCCAACGTGAAATGGAATGATTTTCGCGCCAAGTCTTGTGGTGCCGACGCTGCTGCCGCAGGCAAAGCCAACCACCGCTATACAGCCATCGTCGCGCCCCTTTGCGCGCCTCAGATCATTAAGATAGTCGATACCGAGCTCATCGATGATTATGTCGAGATTCTTCGCACGTCTGATGGTTCTCTCCGTCGCCCCTTTGTGGCCAGAGAGCGTCATCCCCTGACCAGGCGACATCGTGCGAGTCGGACGGATCTTCCTTGTTCCAGGCAACGCCAGCCTGATTTCTTACGCCTGTTTCACAGGCTATAAGCTGATATTATCGATATAAATCAGATTACGGCATGAATTGTGCATATCGATAATCAGTCTGTATGCTGATAGAGATTGCATAGATCAGTCTGCAGCCTAAGGCATCGAAAAGGCGAACTCCAAGGCGTGGCGTCGGCTTGATTAGCTTTCCTCAAGTCCCGTGTATCTATCGTTCGCAGAGGCTTGGACGACTGACGGTAGCAATCCAAGTATACGTCACTTTGAGATGGTACAAAGACCGCTTAAGGCTCCAAGCTAACACTTTTACCGCATTTTACTTCAGGTCAAGGACTCGGTTAAGGCGCCGCCTGGATCGCCGCGATCACAAGGCTTATTGCCCGAAAAGCAATCGAGGCGCCGGCCGCAGAAACGTCTGACGACCATCCTTCCAGCCCGTCACCGCCGGTGAAAGCCTGGCTACGGCGTCAGCGCGGGATACCCTATCAAACAGAACGAGCGGGGCGGGACCGCCGACTTCAAGCGAGTATTGTTTCACGGCAAAGCGACCTTTCTACACGCTCAATCCGGGGCTGGGGCTGAGAGACGGTAAACCTGTCCTGATCTACGGAACGCAAGGGCCGGCATCATTGCGCGGCAGACGGATGGTTCACTTGCGGGCGCCCATGACCCGCGTGGGGGACGGGGTCGCATTGCTCGTAGAATCGATGTGATGACTTCGTTCGGGTAGCGCGCGACACGGCAGGTCAGGGCCAATTCCTCGCGTCAGAATATATCCGCATCGAACGAACCCATGCCCCGACCACTTTCATTGTGAGCCCTATATCGCCACCCGCTCAAAACCCGCGCTCACCTTACCCAGACGACGACCGTCGTGATTGCGGGGTCATATTCGAATGTCTGGCGGCTGGCTTTCGACGCCCTTAACTGCAACGACTACACATAACGGCATGACCAGCGACCTCGTCGGTTGGCATGAAATATGCCTCTTTTCAAGCTTGTTGCACCGTTCGACAAGGGAAGGCTGATCATGATGCGACAGGCGAATGGGATGATGGATGTGCGTCTGATGCGCACGCTCCTGACCTTGCTGACGGAATGCAGCGTTTCGAAAACCGCCGACATTCTGGGGCAGGCCCAGCCAACGGTCAGCCTGACGCTGAAACGGTTGCGGGAAATGCTGGACGACCCGCTTCTGGTCAGGTCAGGAGGGGCGCTGGTACCCACGGAGCGAGGTCTCGCCCTGAAGGAGACGTTGCGCGACATTCTCGGCCAGATCGACGCGCATCTGTCGCCTCACGCCACCTTCGACCCGGACAATGCGACGCGAAACTTCCGCATTATCGCAGACAATTGCCTCGGAGCCGTGTTTCTGCCTCAGCTGGTCGGAAAAATTGCACAAAAGGCACCCAATGTCGGTGTCGATGCGTCCCACATGCCGAGCTATGATGATCTTATCAGCCAGCTTGCGGACGGGTCCATCGATGCGGTCATCGGCAATTGGCCGCATCCGCCGGAGTACCTGCGGATGTCCCCCCTGTTAACCACCGACATTGTCTGCGTCGTCCGCCCGAACCATAGACTGGCAAGGCAACGTGAACCGATCTCGATGGGCGAGTTCCTGAAGGAAAAACATCTTTCTCCGACTTCCGACAAGCGGGCCCATCTCAGCCCGATCGACGGGCGGCTGATCGAACTCGGGCTCAAGCGCAACATCGCTGTATCCGTGCCAGAATATGCGATCACGCCCTACGTGCTCACACAATCGGACCTCGTGTTCACGACGGGGCGGATTTTTGCCGAGCAAATCGCTCAGGCCTTTCCACTCGTCGTTCTGGAGGCGCCGCGCGAACTCGGGCAGATGCAGTTCTACATGCTCTGGCATGAGTGCAAGCACCAGTCTCCCGATCACGTCTGGCTCCGGCAGATGATCAAGTCGGTTGCGGCCGGCGTCCGCGTCTGCGATCCGACGGAGTCCGTACCGATCACATTCCTGCGGTCCGGAGCGCAGGTCTTCGTTTAGACCAATCTCGCGGGATCGCGGCAGAGGTCGTCCGGCTTTTGCGCAGTGCAATATAGTCTATTTGGGTTCTGTTATAGGCTTTCTTGTCCAAACAAACGACATTGGTCGCAGTTCACTCGCAACCAGATGAGGGCATGATGGCAGGTTCAGGAATTAGCCGACGCGAAGTGCTTGCAGGGATCGCCGCCGGGGCGGCGGCGGGGATGTTCGGTTCACTGAGCAGTGCCAAAGCTGCCGTTTCCGAAATGGTCTGGGCGACCTGGGATTCCAATGGGCATCCTGAATACATTGCGGCCTTCGAGGCGCAAACCGGCGTCAAGGTGAAGCTGTCTTATCTTTCCAGCGAGGACGCGCAGTTCGCGGCGCTGAAAACCGGCACGGCTTCCGACTGGGACATGATCAATCCGTCGCTGAATGGAAGCTGGCGCTATATCAAGGCAGGCCTGCTCGAAGAAATCGACATGGCGAAGATCCCCAACGCCGCCAAGATGTACGACGTCTTCAAGACCACKCCCAAGGTTCTCGATGCCGCCGGCAAGCAGTTCGCGGTTCCCTATCTCTGGGGCCTCAATCCAATCGTATACCGAAAGGACAAGTTCGAGAGCGAGCCTGACTACACGACGTTGTTCAACGAGAAATACAAGGGCCAGCTCGCCATGCGCGACTATGCGCTGGAATCCATTGGCATCGCCGGTCTGGTCGCCGGCGTGCCGCGCGACAAGGTCTTTCTCATGGAGACCAAGGAGCTGGCGGAAGCCAAGAAGCTTTTGGTTGCGCAGAAGCCGCTGCTGCGCACCTATTGGCAGACGATCGGCGATCTCACCAATCTGTTTGCCACCGGCGAGGTTTCCTGCGCGTTTTCGTGGCGGGTTCCCTATGATGCGTTGAAAGACAAGCTGGCGATGGGGATGGCCAAGCCGAAAGCCGGCATTATGGGCTGGTGCGACTGCTTTGCCATGCCGGCCACCCTGTCTGCGGAAAAGAGCGAGATCGGCTACAAGTTTATCGATTATCTGCTTGGGGCGGAATTCGCGACCCAGATCGCTAAGATCGGCAACTATGCGACCACATCCTCGATCATCCGCGACGAATTGTCGAAGCAGCAGCAGGAAGCGATATTCGTCGACGACATGGATGTGATGAAGTCGTTCATGTGGCCGGTCGCCCCGGAGAATTATTCCGAGTGGCTGAAGATCTGGAATGAAGTCAAGGCAAGCTGATCATGACGACGACGCCTGACATGGCGGCCGATCCGTCAAGATCCGGGCTTTTGCTTTCGGCGCGCGGTCTGACCAAGAATTACGGCAGGGACCGCGCGGTCGATAGCGTCGATCTCGATATTCCGGAAAGGGCTTTCACCACCTTTCTCGGCCCTTCCGGATGCGGCAAGACCACGATCTTGCGCATGATCGCCGGCTTCGAGACGCCGGACGCGGGATCGCTCGTGCTTGACGGACGGTCGCTTTCCGGCGTTCCGCCGGAGCGTCGTCCGGTCAACACCGTATTCCAGAGCTACGCGCTGTTTCCCCACCTCACCGTCTTCGGAAATGTCGCGTTCTCGCTGACACTGCGGCGCCACAGCAATGTCGACGTGGCAGCGCGCGTCAAAAGGGCTCTGGATGCCGTACATATGGCGGAGTTCGGCGATCGGTATCCACACCAGCTCTCAGGCGGCCAGCAGCAGCGGGTCGCGGTGGCACGCGCCATCATCGCCGAGCCGCATCTGCTGCTTCTCGACGAACCCTTGTCTGCACTGGACAAAAAGATGCGCGGACATTTGCAAATCGAACTGAAGGATTTGCAGCGGCGTCTCGGTATTGCATTCGTCTACGTCACGCACGATCAGGAGGAGGCCTTCGCGCTCTCCGACATCGTCGTCGTCATGAACAAGGGGCGCATCGTTCAAAAGGCGGCGCCGCTGACAATCTATGCCCGTCCTGCCAACACTTTCGTTGCCGACTTTATCGGCGCGGCGACACTCATTCCAGGCGAAATCGTCGATGCCGGCGAGGCCTCCGGATCGGCTGCGATCGATACGGCCACCGGTATCATGCAATGCCCGGCAGTGGAGGGATTGGCGAAAGGGGATAAGGCCGTGCTCGCCATTCGGCCGGAGCATGTCCGTATTGGGACTGATGGCCTGAACGCGACGATCCGGCATGTGGTGTTCAAAGGAGATCGCTACCTTGTCGAGGCAGAGGTTAACGGTGTCATTTTGCGGTTCATGGCGGCTAATCCGCTGACGCCTGGCGCGAATGTCGGGCTCGTCGTCGATCAGGACCGCGCCTTCATCACGAGGATCGACTGATGGCGTCGGTTTTTCACCGGGCACAGCTCGCGGTGCCAGTCGCCTTTATTTTAATCCTCGGATGCGTTCTACCGCTTGCCGTGCTCTTGGTTTTCAGCGTCTTTGAGGTGGATCCCGATGCGTTCACGCTCGTTCCGGCCTTTTCCGGACAGAGTTGGGCTCAGATGTTTACCAATCCGGTCTTCGCCTTTCTGATCGGCAAGTCGGTCGTCTCGGGCGCGGGCACGGCTTTACTGGCAGCTTTGATCGGATACCCGATCGCCGTTTCGATGACGCGCCTTCCCGTTCTCTGGAAAGGCATCGGCAGCATCGTCCTTTTGACGCCCCTCTATACCGGCGAGATCGTCCGGATTTATGCCTGGCGGGTCGTTCTCGGCTCCGAAGGGCTGGTCAACGCTGCTCTGAAATGGTTGAGCGTGATCGATGAGCCGTTGAAGTTCCTGCTGTTTTCGCCGTTCACCACGCATCTCGTGCTTCTCTACAACAATCTGCCCTTCATGGTGCTGGCCATCTGGATCTCGGCGGAATTGATCGATAAGCGGTTGATCGAAGCCGCACGGGATCTCGGGGCTCGCCCGATAGACGCGTTCTTCAAGGTCATCTTGCCTTTGACCACACCCGGACTGGCTGTCGGCGTCTTTACGGTCTTTGCACTCGCCGCCGGCGACATGATGACGCCGAGCCTTTTGGGCGGGACGTCGGGTGCGACGCCGATGGCCATGATCGACAACCTGTTCGGGACGGCGTTCGATTGGCCGCTGGCTTCCGCGCTGTCGCTCAGCCTCCTTGTCGTCCTGATCGCCTTTGCCACCGGGTTCGTGACCATCCTTCTTCGGTTCGATGGCGCCCGCGCGGTCTTTCGACGGGGGGCACGATGAGCCGCCTGGTCATTCTCACGCTCGGTCTTGCCGTGTGTTTCTTCTATTTGCCGATCGTCGTTCTCGGAATTTTTTCCTTCAACGCCGCAAGCACGATGGCCTTCCCGTTGAGTGGATTTACGTTCACCTGGTATGCCGATCTTTTCGGCAACGAAGCATTTCTGGGTGGCTTCGTCACCAGTTTTCTGATTGCGCAGCCCGTCGGTCTGCTCGGCGCGCTGATCGGGCTGATGGCCGCATTGGCCGTGACGTCGCCACGCATGAAGTTCCGGGCAGCATTCGCCATCCTGGTCCTCGTGCCCTTTCTGGTGCCGAAGACGGTGCTTTCCATTGCGCAGGCCATGCTTATGAGCTGGGTGGGATTGGGCCGTGGGGCAACCGCGCTCATATTGGCGCAGACTTTGGTCGTCATTCCCTTCACCACCACAATCCTTGCCGCCGTGATGGTCCGGCTCGACCCCAGGCTTGAAGAAGCGGCGCGGGATCTCGGCGCCACCCCGTGGCAGAGCTTCCGGCGTGTTCTGCTACCACAGTTGAGCGTCGCGCTGAGTGCCGCCTATTCCATCGGGGTCATCCTGTCGCTGGCCGATCTGACCATCTCCATGTTCCTCGCCGGCCGCACGCAGCCCCTGTCGCTGATCGTCGCATCGGAATTCCGGCGCGAGCTGAAGCCCGACCTCAATGCCATGCAGGTGGCCGTCCTCGTGTTGACGGCCCTGATCGTGGCGCTGACCGAAATCAATCGCCGACGCCGCCTGCGCGGACGGTTGGCCCATATAAGAGATTACCTATGATGATTGCCCCAATCGATGCGCCGCGCGGGACGCTTGATGACCTGAAGCAGGCAGCGCTTGCCGATCTTGCCGCCCTCGGCTACCCGAGCGCAGCATGGCTCAGCGACCTGCCGAGACCAGACGCGGCTGATATCGCCGATGCGATCATCGTCGGCGGTGGCCAGTCAGGCGTCACGATCGCAGCAGCCCTGAAATGGGACGGGCTCCGGCGCATCTGCGTCTTGGACAGCGGAGCGCCGGGCGCTGAGGGGCCATGGCTGACCTTTGCGCGCATGGAGGAATTGCGTACCCCGAAGACCCAGGTCGGCAACGAGTTCAACGTCGTCAATCTCTCCATCCGCCGCTGGTTCGAAACGCGCTATGGGCAGCAGGCCTGGACGGATCTGTCCCGCATTCCGCGAACAGACTGGAAGGCCTATCTCGACTGGTATGCCGACGTTTTCGAGATCGCCATCACCAATCATTGCGACGTCCTGGACGTCGCGCCGGAGGGCGATCTGATTGCGGTTACGACCCGCATCGGAGGCCGGATTGAAAAATCTCTGGCGCGAACCGTGGTGCTCGCCACCGGGTATGACGGCGCCGGCGCATGGCGGGTGCCGCCATTTGTATCAGAAGCATTGGCGGCCGAAAAGTTCGATCACACGAACGGTCCCGTCGATTTCGACGCTTTGAAGGGATTGCGCGTCGGCGTGCTCGGTCATGGCGCCTCTGCGTTCGACAATGCGATCAAGGCGCTGGAAGCCGGTGCTGCCTCCGTCGATCTCTGCTTCCGGCGCGCGCGCCTGCCGCGCACCAATCCCCACCGCGCGGTCGAGACGCCCGGCATGATGACGCATTACCCTGACCTTTCCGAGACCACACGCTGGGATATCGCCCGGTTCTTTCGCAGCGTCGATCAGCCGCCGCCGGTGCGCAGTTTCGAGACCGCAATGCGCCTTGAAAATTTCAAGCTTCGTCCCGCAACACCATGGCTGGAGGTCTCTCAACAGCCAGATGCGATCCGCGTCACCACCCCGGACGGTATTCTGGAGTTCGATCACCTGCTTCTTGCAACGGGGATGGATGTCGATCTCGCCGCCAGGCCTGAACTCAAAACCATTCACGACAAGATCGCGCTTTGGGGCGAACGTTACACGCCGCAAGACGGCCGCGCGGACGCCCGGCTGGCACGGTTTCCCTATCTCGACGGATTCTACGGGTTCATCCCGAAAGATCCGGATGAGACGTGGGTCAGCCGGGTATTTGCCTTCAACAGCAGCAGTTTCGTCAGTCACGGTCCGCACTCGACGTCGATCAGTGGGCACAAGCATGCCGTTCCACGGCTCGTGCGCGGCGTCCTGCGCCGGCTGCTGCTCGATCGGGAAGCGGTCATCCTGCCGGAACTGGCATCTTACGTCTCACCGGATCTGCCGATCCCCGACGACTTCGAGATCGTGATAGCCGAGGCCAATCGGCAATCGGCAAGCTCGCCCGATACCGGCAAGTCGGCCATGCGGAGTGGCGCATGACGCATTCCTTTTACTGGGCCGATTATTCGACCGCGGATTTTGCGTCCCGCGATCTGAGCGAAACCGTCGTCATCCTGCCGATTGCGGCTGTCGAGCAGCATGGCCCCCATCTTCCCGTACAGGTTGACGCCGCCATCAACGCCGCCATCATCGATCGGATGGTGCCGTTGCTTGACGCAAACGCGGACGTCCTCATCCTGCCGGCATTCGGTGTCGGCAAGTCGGATGAGCACCTCGCCTATCCGGGGACGCTGACCATATCGGCGCAAACCCTGCGGCTCGTCTGGCTCGATATGGCCAGAAGCGTCAAGCGTGCCGGCGTCCGAAAGATGATCCTATTCAATTCTCATGGCGGGCAGATCTCGCTGATGGAGATGACCTGCCGCGATATCCGTGTCGAACTTGACATGCTGGCGGTCGCCTGCTCCTGGTTCAGGATCGCGCCGGTCGACGATCTGTTTTCGTCCGCGGAAATCGTTCACGGCATTCACGGCGGCGATATCGAAACCAGCATGATGCTGGCCATCGCGCCGGAACTGGTCGCCATGGACAAGGCCGAAGATTTCGTGCCGCTGACCGTCGACATCGAGCAGTCGGGCAGTCCTTTGACGGCGGAAGGCGCGGTCGGCTTCGGCTGGCAGGCGCAGGATCTTCACCCCGCAGGCGTTAGCGGAAATGCCGCCAATGCCGATGCCGTCAAAGGCGCGATCGTGCTTGAGCGGGCAGCGACCGGGTTGGTGCGCTTGATCGAGGCGACGCGCAAATTCGACATGGCGAGGCTCACCTCCGAAACCCGCTTTTCGGTCATGAGATAAGCATGCTGGCACTCCGCGACATCGAAACTCTTCGGATGCGCATGGCGGACGGCGTTCATCTCGCGGCCGACGTCTATCGTCCCGTCGGCCCGGAGCGCTATCCCATTCTGGTGATGCGCCTGCCCTATGGGCGAAAGGTCGCCTCGACGGTCGTTCTGGCCCATCCCGCATGGTATGCGGCGCAGGGTTACGTGGTGCTGGTGCAGGATGTTCGTGGCCGTGGAGATTCGGAAGGGATCTTCAGGATTCTCGAGGACGATGTCGCAGACGGCGCGCAGACATTGTCGCTGGCGGCCGATCTTGCCGGCGGCAACGGCATGGTGGCAAGCTATGGCTTCAGCTACCACGGCATGAACCAGTTCCTGGCCCTTGCCGGCGCTCGAAAATCCGGCGGGAAAGTGCCCGATGCGATGGCAATCGCCATGGCGGCTTTTGATGTGCGCAACCACTGGGCCTTCGAAGGCGACGGGTTCCGTCTGCAGTCCAACCAGATGTGGGCGTGCCAGATGGCCGTCGAAAATGCCCGGCTGGCCGGCGACCTCGATGCCGCCCACATGTTGCATGCCGCTTTGCCTTCTCTGCATTCGGGCGCGGTTTCGGCACGGCCGGACGGGTTGGAGCAGGCATCGCGATACACGCATTATCACGACTGGCTTGCCGATGATCCGTCCTATTGGCGGACAAGGTCGCCGCAATTACTACTTGAGGGCGTGACACTCGACGTCCCCGTCCTGCATGTCGGCGGATGGAACGACATTATGCTTGAGGGCACGTTCGCCGCCTTCGAAGCATTTTCCGCGGGCAGCAATCTGCAGCGGCTCTCCATCGGACCATGGTCGCATATCCCCTGGGGGCGACGGGTCGGGGCATTGCATGCCGGAGCCGACGCTGCAGACGGCATCGACCGCGAGATCGTCGCATTCTTCGACGAGGCGCTCAAAGGCCGCGAAAATCCTTACCCGAAGGTCCGGCTCTACGATGTCGTCAAAGAGGCCTGGGCCGGTTTCGAAAGCCTGCCCACAGCCGAGATGCTGGTGCTTCATCTCTCATCGGGCGGCCGGGCGGCCGCGACGAGCATCGATGGAACGCTTGCCGAGATGCCAGAGCTTGCGAGCGCCGATTATCTCGTCCACGATCCATGGCGGCCGGCCCCGAGCGTCGGGCTGCATCTCGGCACACCGCCGGATTTTGCCGACAGGGCGGCCATCGACGACAGGGCCGACGTGTTGGTCTACACCTCCGATCCGCTCGACCGGCCGCTCCTGCTGACCGGAGCCCCGAAAGTGGACCTCTTCGTCACCGCCGACAGGCCGAGTTTCGACCTGGATTGCACCTTGAGCACGCTCACCTCTGATGGAGCCGCCATCAGCGTGACGTCGGGACATAAAACCGTAAAGGCCGACGACGCAGGATCGCCGGTTTCCGTCGCGCTGCGGCCCGTCCACGTAACGGTGCGGGCGGGGCATTGCCTGCGTCTATCGATACAGGCGGCGTCGTTTCCCGCTTTCCCCGTCAATCCGGGCACCGGCGCACGACCGCAGGACGCGGCCGTAACGGATCGGCTGGTCACGACCCTCGTGCTCCAGTCAGGCGATGGCTACCCCTCCACCCTGCGATTGCCCGTGATGCGGCAGGCCGATGCGAAAGACAGCCAATCGCATACGGTAGAGGAGAACGGACATGAGCCTTGATCACGAAAGCCTTCTCAGATTGACCTTCGAGATTGCGCACCGAGCCAAAGCGCATGGCAATATGCCCTTCGGCGCGCTTCTGGCCGGTCCCGGCGGTGAAATTCTTCTTGAGGAAGAAAACGAATATTTCCCCGACCTCGATGCAACGGCCCATGCCGAGCGCCTGTTGGCGACGCGTGCCTCGAAGCTCTATCGCGAGCCGTTTCTGGCGCAGTGTTATCGGCCGGGTCGTCTATGGCCTTTCCGAACATCGGCTGAAGGCCATGACAGGGGATCACCCGGACAACTCGACAATGGACTTGCCATGCCGCGATGTGTTTTCGGCGGGCCAGAAAAGCGTCGAGGTCATCGGACGCTTGATTGAGACGGAAGCGGAAGCTGTTCACCGGGACGCCTGGCAACCAACGGTGTGAATGCAAGCGGGCATTCCGTTTTCAACGAGGAGTTTAGATCCATGGTACCAAAAGAAAGCACTTCGGACGAACTGAGAACGCTGCTAGCCGACATGCCGGCATGGGGTTCTGAATTTTCGCGCACATTTGCCAATCATGCGCCGATGGTCCTCGTCGCGCTGGACCGGATCGGCGGCGGATCGGCTCAGCTTCGACGGTTCTTCCATCACTACAGAGACGCCAAGCAGCTTTTACCCTTCGCCCAGCCATTGAAGAGCCTGGATAGTAAAAACTGGAAAACCGCGATCGGGATGCGTGAGCGCGAACCTGATCTGCGCCATTTTTTTGCCGGGGAGTTGGCGCGACTCGGGATACATGAGGCTCTTCAGCTTTATCTTCCAGATCTTGCCGACGGCATAACTGCCAGCGCCTTTCATGCGCTGATGCGAACGGCCTACGGGGTGCTTCGTTCTGACGAGACCGATGTCGCCATTGCGCTCGCCTATTGGGCCGCCACCTATCTGCCGCTTCCCCAAGCCAAAGGGACGCCGCCGATCACGCACGACCCGGCCGAAGTCTTGGCCCTGACCGCTGCAATCGAACCACTGCATGGCATGAAACTTCACGACCTTCTCTGGCAGAACATACGCGACGCCAGCAACGTGCCTGAATTTGTGCCGGTCGTCGATTGGCTCGACATCGGGCCGGACACGATGGAAAAAATGGCGGCGACTGCGCTCGCCATTTTTGCGGCAACCCAGCACTTCGCCGCTCTACACATTATCACCGGGCTGCACTGGATTCGTCTGCTCAAGCCGCATTGCGACGAGGCGACCCTCTATCGGATGTTGCGGGTGTTCTGGCAGGGGATCGCCGCACTGATGGGCGAACTCGGGTTTCCCCATATGCCTGACAGAGCGGCAGTCGATCGCTGGCGTCTTATTCATGTGCCGGATTGGCCCGAGATGCATGCGATCGCCGCGCAAAGCTACGACGAGCACGATATCAGTCTCGCCTTTTCCGCCAGCGAGGAAATGAAAGTCTATAGCGACCCGCTCTACCGCGTCGTGGTCGCCCGCCGCCTCGGACTTGTTGGAGACTACACGAAATGAGCCTGGAACAGCCGATGTCRGGCGACTGCATCATTGAAGCCGGAACCGTGCTATGCGGCGTTTTGCCCGACGGCACCATGTCCATGCGCCACGATGTAGGCATCCGTGTCGCGGGCGGCATGATCGCGCAGATCGGGCCTCTTGCCGCCGTTGCCTATGGCAACGACCATCTTGCCCGCTTCGGATCTCCCGACATGATCGCGATGCCGGGATTGGTCAACAGCCATCACCATTTCGGGATCACGCCGCTTATGCAGGGCGTACCC
>NZ_JBFUAY010000066.1:0-28405 GCF_056406015.1 Rhizobium sp. P1_E1
GTCGTCCATACCGAGCGCAAGCGTCTGACGATCTTCTTCTCCGACATCAAGGATTTCACGGCGACCACCGAGCGTCTGCAGCCGGAAGCCCTGACGGAGATGCTCAACGAATATCTGACCGAGATGTCGAACATTGCCCTGGAGCATGGCGGCACGGTGGACAAGTTCATCGGCGACGCGATGCTGGTCTTCTTCGGCGATCCCGAAACCAAGGGGCCGGAGGAGGACGCGAAAGCGTGTTTGCGCATGGCCGTCGACATGCAGCGCCGTCTCGGCGAACTCAAGGACAGATGGCGCAGAAATGGCACAGAAGAGCCTTTCGTCGTCCGCATGGGAATCAACAGCGGTTATTGCAACGTCGGCAATTTCGGCAGCAGCGACCGCATGGACTATACGATCATCGGGGCGGAGGCCAATCTCGCAGCCCGGCTGCAATCGATCGCCCAGGGAGGAGAGATTGTCATCAGCTATGAAACCTTTGCGCTGGTGAACGAAATCGTCGACGCCCATCCGCTGCCGCCGATCACGATGAAGGGCATACAGCGCGAGATCGTGCCCTATGCAGTGGATGGGCTGACCCTCGGTGCGGACCACAAGAGCCGTGTTCTCAGCGAGCATCTCTCGGGCCTTGACCTGCATCTGGATATGAGCCGGCTGGAGCCTGCCGACCGCCTCCGGGTCAGAACCGCTCTCAAGGAGGCAATTGCCGCGCTGGATGAAGCTGCGCCCGAACCGGCCCGATCATGACCGGATATCAGGCGAAGCGTGATTTTTCCGCCGCCGCCCATATCCCGTCTAGACTTCCCGTACCCAATCTGCTATTTCGCATCACCAATCGCAAGGCCCCGGCCGCGCGAACGTTATTGTTTTGCCTCTGGCCGCTGCGCCGCCTCCGGCATCAACCAACCAAAGGAACGTGATTCTCGTGCAGGTACTTGTCCGCGATAACAATGTTGATCAGGCTCTCCGCGCTCTCAAGAAGAAGATGCAGCGCGAAGGCATTTTCCGCGAAATGAAGATGCGCGACTACTACGAGAAGCCGTCGCAGAAGCGTGCTCGCGAGAAGGCCGAAGCCGTTCGTCGCGTTCGCAAGCTGGCCCGTAAGCGCGCCCAGCGCGAAGGTCTGGTTGCACGCTGAGCGTTTCCGTCGTTTTTTCGACGTTTTCAGATGCATTGTGGCGGGGGCGATGGGTTCGCCGCCGCTTTTTTAGTTTGCCGCTGAAGATCGCATATCCGCGCACCGGATATGCCGCATGGGGAAAGCGAGCCCGAATGGCTGTCAACACCTTCAATCCGTCCCGCGCTTTGCGCTTGCAGAAAACGGCATTCCTGCCCGCTTTGGCGCTGGCGGCAATGTTCGGCCTCGCCGGCTGCGAGACGACCAATACCTCGGATGCCGTGATCCGCATCGATAAGGCGCAGGGTTCGGAAGAGAATATCGCTTCCCTGACGGCGGTTATCAACGCCAATCCGAGGGATCCGGAAGGTTACAACGTCCGTGGTTCCGCCTATGGCCGCGCCGGCCAGTTCCGCCCGGCGCTGAACGATTTCAACACGGCGCTGCAGATCAATCCGCGGTTTTTCCAGGCTTATGCCAACCGCGCTCTCGTCTATCGCAATATGGGCCAGCAGGCCCAGGCGATTGGCGACTACAATGCCGCCCTGCAGATCAATCCGAGCTACGATGTCGCCTATATCGGTCGCGGCAATGTCTACCGGATGGCCGGCCAGGACGATCAGGCTTTCAATGACTTCGACAAGGCGATCCAGCTCGGCACCACCGATGGCCGCGCCTATCATAATCGTGGCCTGATCTATCAGAAGCGTAATCAGCAGGATAAGGCAATCGACGATTTCTCGAAAGCGATCTCGCTCGCGCCGAATTCACCTGAGCCCTATAATGGCCGCGGCATTTCCTATATTGCGCTGAACGACGACGACAACGCCTTTGCCGATTTCAATCATGCGATCGAGCTCAACGGCAACATCGCCGAATCCTGGGCCAACCAGGCGCTCGTCTACGAACGCCGCGGCGACAAGGCAAAGGCCGCCCGGTCCTATCGCCACGCGATCGGCCTCGACCCCAAATACCAGCCGGCTCGCGACGGCCTTGCCCGCGTCGGCGTCGCCCCAGCCGGCTAAAGATATAATTGGGCGGCCCTGAGCATCGGGCGGCCCGCAACCGCCACCTGCCGGTCGCACCACCCATCGGACGCCGGCAAAGGCCCTGATGATTCAATCGAATCTTCCGGCTCTGGATATCATCGAGGTGATATCGTGCCACGCCAGGCAGTGGAAGCGACGTGGCGCAAAGGCGGCGCACCGACATTAAGACGAGACGCCGAAAAAGCGTCCGTCGTCGTCGATGCCTGTCATAGTATGTTGCAACCTGCTCTTGCTCCCCCTAACATGGACCTGCTTCGATAGCCCGCTATCGAGCGGTCGAACACGTGTTGGGGGCGATTTGCGAGAGATGCGGATCTTTGCTGTCCTGGCCGCAAGCGAAAACCGTTGCGGGCCACGCGCATTACAGCGCCGCGAGTCTTTTCAGAGGCGCAAAGGGCGCTGTAACATTTTGAATTGCGACAGATGAAGATCGTCGCGCTGTTCTTTCCGAAAGCCTCGATCGGAACCTACCTCGTCGCCATGGCGGTGGCGATCGCACTGCCGATCTTCGCCTTCGTGGCGCTGCTTCTGCTACAGCTGGAGGACAACCAGCGTTCGACGCTGAAGCGCGAGACGGCCCAGGATGCGCTTGCCCTTTCACGCATCATCGACCGCCAGCTTCAGGACATGGCGACGACCCTGCGGCTGCTTTCGAGTTCGCCCGAGCTTGAAAACGGCAATCTCGCCTCCTTCCACGAGCGCACGGAAACGGCCCTCAGAGACAACACGCTTTTCGTCATTGCCGTCGACCGCACCGGCCAGCAGCTGTTGAACACGCGTCGGGCGTTCGGCACGCCGCTTGGCAAGACGGCGAACATGACAGCCCTCGAAGCGGTCATGGCTTCTGGTCGCATCGAGGCATCAGACGTCTTTCGCGGCCGGACCAGCGGCGAATGGGTCTATAACGTCACCCTGCCACGGAAGAATGATCCGGTCGCGGCCCTTATCATCACGCAGGACGCCAAGGATCTGGGCAAGCTCGTGACCACCGAGGGCCTTGCGCCCGGCTGGTCGGCCGCCGTCATAGATGAGAGCGGCCACGTCGTCGCGGCCACCGGCCCTGCCAACCTCGAACCCGGCACGCCCTTCGACCCGCGCATTCTGCCGGCGCTCACCGTGTCCCGCGGCGTCTTCCAAGACGAGACAATCCTGCCGCACATGCTCCTCGGTTATGCCCAAATTCCCGGTTGGTCGTGGAAGACGGTGATCTGGGGACCGATCGCCCAGGCATCGATCCTCAGCACCTGGCGTTTCCTCATCATCGGCGGCGTGGCACTGGTGCTCGTCGCCGTGCTAGGCGCTTATGCCGTCGCAAGACAGGTGCGCACCACCATCCGCGATATCGCCGACATGGCGAACCGCATGGGCGAAGGCCATATCGTCTCGCCAGTCGAGACCAGCGTCATCGAGGCGAACCAGGTGGCGATTGCCCTTTCGAATGCCTCTTTCGATCGTAGCCAGACCGAGGACCGGCTGCGTTTCGTCATGCACGAGCTCGTCCACCGCACCAAGAATCTTCTGACGCTTGCCCAGGCAATGATGCGCCAGCTCGCCAAGCAGTCCGACAGCGTCGAGTCCTTCCGCGCCGCCGTCGCCGACCGGCTCGAGGGTTTGGTGCGTTCGATCGAGCTCCTGACCAGCGAACAATGGGGAGGCGTGTCGCTGCGGCGGGTCGTCGACATCCATCTGCAGGCCTTCCCGCAATCGCGCGAGCAGATCGACATCAGCGGCAAAGACTTCGTGCTGAAGCCGGATGCCGTGCAGAATCTCGGCCTCGCCTTGCATGAACTCGCCACCAATTCGGTAAAATACGGCGCGCTCTCCGTACCGCAAGGCCGGGTCCGCTTCGCATGGCGCGACCTCAAGGAGGAAGACAAGCCGGATGCCCTGCTCCGCTTCACCTGGGAAGAGCAAGGCGGCCCGCCGGTCACGGAGCAGCCATCGCGCTCGGGCTTCGGCACGACCGTTATCAAAGCCCATGCCGCCTCCGCCTTTCGCGGCACGGTTGAGATCGATTTCCGGCCCGAAGGCCTGTTATGGGTACTGACGGCGCAGCGCGCCACGCTGGAGCGGGAATAGAGCGCCGCGCGTCTCTTCAGACGCGTTAAGTTTGAATCCGCGCCCGGAACATTCGCTACCTCCACCCGTTTCGGACAGGTCGTTCCAAAGGAGAAAGACCATGTTCAAGCAAACGATGATCGCAGCCGCGGCACTGACGGCCGCTGCCTGGGGGAGCCCGGCGGGCGCGGAAAACTATGTCACGCTTGGCCGTCTTGTCTGCGGATCGGATGGCGGCCAAGGTCTGATCGTCACCTCGCAGAAGAACCTCATCTGCACCTATACGCCGGCGGCCGGCGGCGCCAAGGCGGTCTATGCCGGCAAAATCGAGAAATTCGGCCTCGATATCGGTCAGACCGGCAAGAGCGTCATGATCTGGCAGGTGCTGGCAAAGACCGGGACGGATATTCCGCAATTCGCCCTTGCCGGCGAATATTACGGGATCGGTGCCGATGCGAGCATCGGTGCAGGGGCCGGCGCCAAGGTCATCGCCGGCGGCAATAACAAGGCCTTCATGCTGCAGCCATTGAACGTCCAGGCTCAGGAAGGCCTGAACCTGGCGATCGGCGTCGAAAAGATGACGCTCGTGCCGGGGGAGACCTGACGAAAGCGGCCGGCCCGGCCAAGGCAGACTGCCGTGGCCTGCCGCATGAATCAAACAGCCGCCCGAAGGGCGGCTGTATCTGCGTCGATCAGTGCGCGATCGCCTTGTTGATATCCTCGGTCATCTTCTTCGCGTCACCGAGCAGCATCATCGTACCGTCCTTGTAGAACAGCGTATTGTCGATGCCGGCATAACCCGAGCCGAGCGAGCGCTTGACGAAGAGGCAGGTCTTTGCCCGGTCGACGTCGAGGATCGGCATGCCGTAGATCGGCGAGGTCTTGTCGTCGCGCGCCGCCGGATTGGTGACGTCGTTGGCACCGATGACATAGGCGACGTCGGCCTGGGCGAATTCCGAGTTGATGTCCTCGAGCTCGAAAACCTCGTCATAGGGAACATTCGCTTCGGCGAGCAACACGTTCATGTGGCCGGGCATACGGCCCGCCACGGGGTGGATCGCATATTTCACCTCGACGCCGTTCTTCTTGAGATTGTCGGCGAGCTCGCGCAGCGCATGCTGGGCCTGGGCGACCGCCATGCCATATCCCGGCACGATGATGACCTTCGATGCGTTTGCCATCAGATAAGCCGCATCCTCGGCCGAGCCGAGCTTGACCGTCCTGTCTGATGTGTCAGGTCCGCCAGACGCCGTCTCGCCGCCGAAACCGCCGAGGATGACGGAGACGAAGGAACGGTTCATACCCTTGCACATGATGTAGGAGAGGATCGCGCCGGAAGAACCGACGAGCGCGCCCGTGATGATCAGCGCCAGATTGCCGAGCGTGAAGCCGATGCCGGCCGCGGCCCAGCCCGAATAGGAATTCAGCATCGAGACGACGACCGGCATATCGGCCCCGCCGATCGGCACGATCAGCAGAACGCCGAGCGCCAGCGACAGCGCCACGACGGCCCAGAAGTCGAAATGGCTTTCAGTGACGGCAAGCCCGATGATGAAGAGCACGATCAGCACCAGCAGGCTGGCATTGATCACATGCCGATAGGGCAGCAGGATCGGCTTGCCGGACATGCGTCCGTCAAGCTTCAGGAAGGCGATGATCGAGCCGGTGAAGGTCAGCGCTCCGATTGCCACGCCGAGCGCCATCTCGATGCGCGCCTCGGTGTGGATGTGGCCGATCTCGCCGATGCCGAAGGAAGCAGGCGTGTAGAGCGCGGAGGCCGCGACCAGCACGGCGGCAAGGCCGACCAGCGAATGGAAACCCGCGACGAGCTGCGGCATCGAGGTCATGGGGATGGTGCGGGCGACATAGGCGCCGACGCTGCCGCCGATGGCAAGGCCAAGGATGATCAGCACGAAGCCGCCGAAATTCGGGGTCGCCAGCACCAGCGTCGTCAGGATCGCGATCCCCATGCCGATCATGCCGTAGAGATTGCCCTTGCGGCTGGTGGCCGGATGCGACAGGCCGCGCAGCGCCAGGATGAAGAGCACGCCGGAGACGAGGTAGAGGAAGGCTGCGATATTGGTCATCAGTCCTCACCGGTCCTTCTTGCGGTACATGGAAAGCATCCGCTGCGTGACGAGGAAGCCGCCGAAGATGTTCACCGAGACGAGCACGAGAGCCACGAAGCCGAAACCGGTCGCAAGCCCGCTGGTCGAGATGCCGACCGCCAGGAGCGCGCCGACGACGATGACGGAGGAGATCGCATTGGTGACGGCCATCAGCGGCGTATGCAGCGCCGGCGTCACCGACCACACGACGTAATAGCCGACGAAGATCGACAATACGAAGATGGCGAGCTGGAAGACGAAGGGATCGATCGCCCCGCCGGTCGCAGCACTTGCCGCTTCCGGTGCCTGGGCCGCCGCCGTGATGACGGCGGTCACCGCCTGGTCGAGCTGCTCCAGCGCTCTGTCCATTGCTTCACTGGCCATCAGATGTCTCCCTTCTTCGCGCCGCCGAAGGCGGGATGAACCACGTCGCCGGCATAGGTCAGCATCGTCGCCTTGACCAGCTCGTCGTCGAGATTGACGACGACGCTCCGGGTTTCCTTGTTGACCATCGTCTCGAGGAAGGTGACGAGGTTCTTGGCGTAGAGCGCCGAGGCGCTGGCCGCAACCCGGCCCGGCATGTTGGCGAAACCGATCACCCTGACGCCTTCGATATCGGCGATCTCGCCGGGGACGACACCCTCGATATTGCCGCCGCGCTCGACCGCAAGGTCGACGGCGACCGCACCTGATTTCATCGAGGCGAGCATGGTGTGCGAAACGAGCCGCGGCGCCGCACGACCGGGGATCAGCGCGGTGGTGATGACGATATCCTGCTTGGCGATGTGTTCGGCGACCAGAGCCGCCTGCTTCGCCTGATAGTCGGCGGACATTTCCTTGGCATAGCCGCCGGCCGTTTCCGCCGCCTTGAACTCCTCGTCCTCGACGGCGATGAACTTGGCGCCCAGCGAGGCGACCTGCTCCTTGGCGGCGGGCCGAACGTCAGTGGCCGAGACCGCCGCGCCGAGGCGGCGCGCGGTCGCGATCGCCTGAAGACCCGCGACGCCGGCGCCCATGACGAAGACCTTGGCGGCCGGCACGGTGCCGGCCGCCGTCATCATCATCGGCATGGCGCGGTCATAAACCGCCGCCGCCTCGATGACGGCCTGGTAACCGGCGAGATTGGCCTGGGACGAAAGCACATCCATAGACTGGGCGCGGGTAATGCGCGGCATCAGTTCCATCGCGAAAGCCGAAAGCCCCGCGCTTGCCAAAGCCGCGATCGCTTCGTCATTGCCGTAGGGATCCATGATGGCGATGACGACCGCGCCGCTTTTATAGCCGGAGATTTCCGATCCGCTGGGCCGGCGCACCTTCAAGACCACGTCGGCGGAGGCTGCATCCGCAAAAATGCCGATCCTGGCACCCGCGGCCTCGAATTCTCCGTCCGGAATGCGTGAAGCTGCACCAGCAGCGGCTTCGACGATGACGTCGAAGCCGAAACTCTTCATCTTCTTCACGGTCTCGGGGGAGGCGGCGACACGTGTCTCCTCGCCCGTGATTTCCCTTGCAACGAAAACGATATTGCCCAACTGCCCCCTCCTCCGGGTCAGCCAGACCGCCGCAGGCTCCCCTGCGCGGGCCAAGCATCTAATTCACAAAGCTTCAGAGAAGCTCTCCTCCCCTCAGAGCGCCGTGCGTCCTTTCGGACGCACAAAGGACGCTCTGACCCTCTGAATCCACGCGGTCAGCGGAACAGGAAGATGCCGGCGGCGAGAAGAATGATGAAGACGAAGAGGCCGCCGAGAAGGCCGGCGCCGCCGAAGAAACCGGCGGTCATCGCAAGCAGGAGGACGATGAGAAGCATCGAGCCGTATTTCGCGCCGGCGATGAACATGTCGTAGGTCTTTTCATGTTCTTTGTAATCCATCGGCGCGCCGGTCTCGACCGGTCCGGTATGATGTTCGGCCATAAATATCGTCTCCCTGAAATGCCTCTGCGCTGCCTAATTTCCCTCTAGGCGAGGGAAATCCCTACGTGCAGGGATTACACAATGACAGGCAAAAGCGCAATGCATGAGAATGCCGCAGGCGCGTGTGGCAACCGCCATGTCAGAGGCCCGGAATATGACCTGAGGACGGCCGATATCGCCTGCGTCCGCCGTCCACGTCATTTTGCCTCGGCGAAGATCTCTCGCCGTCGGGGACGAGGGCAAATTACAGCGGCAGGTCGGTGCCGAGTTCGCCTTGCGGCACGAAACGCGCCGTCGGAATGATGGTGAGCGGCGGCAAGGTGTCGTTGGGATTGCGCGAAAACATCATGCGCTGCTCGCTGGCGCTGGAGATGAAGAAGGGATAGCGCGTCAGCAGCTTTCGTCCGACCTCGATCACATTCGTCGCCATCAGCGTCATGTCGATCCCGTAATTTTTCGCCAGCCGGCCGGGCACGACCGTATCGGCATAAAAGACCCGCTTGTAGAAGGCCGCATGCGGCGGCCGAACGAATTGAAGAACGCGGTCGGCACGGAAATACGCCGCCGCCACGATGGTGGGCCTCAGCGTCAGATAGGGAACCCACGGCAGATCGGCGGTGAGCTCGGGGTCGGCTGCGAAACGCGCCGGATCGATCAAGGTCAGCCCCGCATCCAGAAGTTCATCCATCGCCTCGGGAAAGGCGCCACCGGACTGACTGAGACGATGTTCCGGTGTCACATAATGAACCCGGATCGTACTGACCAGTTCCCCATAATAATACAGACCGAAGATATAGGCGTGGCTATCGAAATCGCTGTCGTCCAGCAGCCCTTTCGGGGCGAGCGCCAGCACGTCATGGGCCTTATAGGCCTTGTAGCGCAACCGTTCTACCTGCTCCATGTCTTCGCTGCTTTCGACGCGGCGATACTCGACATGATCCAAAACTTCCAAAATTTTTGTGCTGAAATCACTACGCTTGAACAGTGTCTCTGACATTTCTCGATCCGCTCGTTAACGGATCATTAATCATACGCCAGCAACATTTAGGCAAGGAAATCCGATAATTTCGGCCGTTTTTAAATCGTTAAGGTTAACGCGGAACGCGCTCTTCAGGGGGAAAACTGTCCGTTGAGACCGCTCAGGCGACCTTGCTGCGGCGGCGTTGCACGACGCGGCGGCCGATGCCGTGTTGCAACAGCGGGATATTCTGGGAAGGCACCGGCGGCGAGAAAACGTAGCCCTGAACAAGATCGGCGCTGCGGTGCTTGTTGAGCAGTGCGAGCTGTTCCTCGGTTTCGACGCCTTCGATGACGATCTTCAGGCCCAGTTCGCGAGCGAGATGGACCGTGCCGCGCAGCAGCTTCAGGCGGCGGTTATCCTCGACGATGTTGCGCACGAAGGAGCGATCGATCTTGACGATATCGAGCGGCAGCGTGTCGAGATAGCTGAGGCTGGAGAAGCCGGTACCGAAATCGTCGATAGCGATGGTGATGCCGCGGGCCCTGAGCTCCGCCAGGATGGCGCGCACGGCCGCCGGCTCGTCGATCAGGCAGCTTTCGGTGACTTCGAGATGCAGCCGCGCTGCGTCGAGGCCGGAATGGGCAAGTGCTTCGGCGACCACCGAAAGAATATCGGCATCGCGCAGATCCCGCGCCGAGAGATTGACCGAGACGGCGATATGTTCCGGCCAGTTCATGCATTCGCTGCACGCCTTGAACAGGACGAAGCGGGTGATGTCGGAGATGATGCCCATATCCTCGGCGAGCCGGATGAAGACGTCGGGCGGAATCGAGCCCTTCTCCGGATGAACCCAGCGCGCCAGCGCCTCGGCGCATTCGATCCGCGAGCCGTCGGACCGGAACATCGGCTGGAAGGCGAGATGCAGCGCCTGCGCCGAGACCGCATCGCGCAGATCCGCCTTCAGCTTCTGCTGCTCGATATAGCGGCCATCCATCTCCCGCTCGAAGCCTGATATGCCGCCCTTGAAGCGCGACTTGCTTTCAAACAGCGCCAGATCCGCCTTGACGCTCCATTCATCCATCGCAAACGCGGCACTTTCGAGAATCGCGTAGCCGGCGCTGAGCGAAACCAGGAAGGTCAGCTCGTCGACCGCGTAATTGCCCTGGATTGCGGCGTGCACGCGGCGGATCTCGACGTCGAGCGAAGCCGGTTCCTTGGCATGCGGGAAGAACAGGATGAACTGGTCTCCCATCAACCGGCCGAGGATGGCGTTCCCGGAGGCCTGCTTGATGCGGGCGGCGATGGCGCAGAGCAGGTGGTCGCCCGTAACGTGGCCGCGCATGTCGTTGACATGTTTGAATTCGTCGATATCGAGGACCATGAAGCCGAGCGGCCCGGACTTCCTTTGATGTTTGGCGAGATACTCCTGCACCAGCTGGCCGAAATATTCGCGGTTCGGCAGGCCCGTCAGCGCATCAAAGCGAACCATGTGCATGATCTTCTGCTCGGCCTTCACCCGGCTGGACACGTCCTCGAAGATCAGCACGGCGCCGCCGTCGGCCCTTCGGCTCGCGGAGAATTCGAGCGACAGGCCCTCGGGGAAATGAATGAGCGTCCGCGATAGGTTACCTTCGGCCACCTGGGTGAGCTGGCGCAGAATGAGCTCCGGCTGCGAGGCGTCCATGAAGCTGTAGCGCGCACCGTAGCGCAGCACGGCGCCAAGTTCGCGATCCTTCAACCGCTCCGGCGCACCGATCTTCAGAAGCTCGCAGGCCTTCCGATTGACGACCTGAATACGGTTTTCGGCATCGACCATGACCAGGCCATGCGGCATGTTGTTGAGCGCCGTGTCGAAGCGGTCGGCGATGATGGTGATTTCCCGGCGCGCGATGACATTCTCATAGAGGAACTCGCGCACGCCGTTCGCCATGGCCCGCGTCGTCAGCCAGAACGGAATGAGGAAGATCGACAGCAGGCCACGATAGAAATCCAGCGCCAACAGGCTGCAGACGATCATCGGCAGACAGCAGGAGAAGGTCTGGAGGTCGACCGCCAGGCGCGAACCGTAATTGCGGCCGACAACGGAAACCATGGTCGCCATGGTGACGGCAATGCAGGCAAGTTCCGCAAAGGAATCGTGGACCACGAAGATGGCGTATCCGCTGGCGATGCCAAGCAGCGCGGTGGTGCAGGCCGCACCGGCAACCAGGATCCTTTCCCAACGCTCGATCCCGACGTGCGACAGGCTCTCCTTGTCGACGCGATCGAACTGCCGGAAGACGACCATGCGAACGCAGAAGACCAGGAGGAAGGCGACCGACAGCAGGATGTAGACGAAGGACTGCGTCTTGGCAGCAACGGCAAGGCAGGTCGCAACATGCACGATCACGCCAGCAAGCAGCGTCATGCGGTTCCCGGAAAGGGAACTCACAAACGACAGATACACATCTAAAGGGACCCTGTTCGGGTTATCTGGCTTCATCCACACTTTCCCTGTGCGCGGGAATTCTAAGCCCAACCCTTTAAAAATTGATTTCAATGGAATCAAACATTTGGTCAAATTTTCTAAAACCATAGGATGAACCGCACAGCTTACGCGCGTCAATACAGCCTACTGGCGAGATTATTGAAATAATTTATCCACGCCTGGGTTGTCGAAATATTTGATGGCCATACCGCGGGGCCGGTGCATCTAAGACTATACTCCAACGCGAGGCATTTATCCTTCCAATTTCAAAGGCCGTGGTCTACATCGATTGCAAGAGGGAAAAGCTGCCGGAAAACCGGCAGGACAAGAACAAGGGGAGGCGAATGTCGGTACTTCTGGCAGCAAGCCGGCTGATCGATTCGATCAGTCAGTTCATGGGCAAAATTTCCGAATATATGGTGCTGTTCTGCTGTCTGATCAGCGCCGGAAACGCCATCGTCCGCTATGCCTTCAACTACAGTTCGAACGGCTGGCTTGAGATCCAGTGGTATCTCTTCGCCTTCGTCGTCATGCTCGGCGCCTCGCATGCGTTGCGCAACAACGAGCATGTCCGCGTCGACCTGATCTATGGTTCGGTTTCCGACAGGGCGAAGATCTGGATCGACATCGTCGGCCTCATCCTCTTCCTCCTTCCCGCATGCGTCTTCCTCACCTGGATCTGCTGGCCGTTCTTCGCACTGTCCTACCAGCAGGGAGAAATATCGGGCAACGCCGGCGGGCTCATCCGATGGCCCGTCAAGCTGATCCTCGTCGCCGGCTTCGCGCTGCTTTCCCTTCAGGGGGTTTCCGAACTGATCAAGCGGATCGCAGCCGTTACCGGCCATATCAGCATCGATACAAAATACGAAAAACCGCTGCAGTAGCGCGGGCTGGGAGAAACGGACTTGTTTGATTTCGGCATCATCCCGCCGGCCATGTTCCTGGGCATGGTCATCTTCATGCTCTACGGCTTTCCGGTCGCCTTTTCGCTCGCCGCCGTCGGCCTGTTTTTCGGCATCGTCGGCATCGTCACCGGCCATTTCGGCGAAGTCTTCCTGCAGGCTCTGCCGCTGCGCTTCTTCGGCATCCTTTCCAACGACCTCCTGCTCGCCATCCCCTTCTTCACCTTCATGGGCGCGATACTGGAGCGCTGCGGGCTTGCCGAGGATCTGCTCGAAGGCACCGGCAAACTCTTCGGCGGCGTTCCCGGCGGCCTCGCCTATGCCGTCATCCTCGTCGGCGCCGTGCTGGGCGCGATCACCGGAACGGTTGCCGCCTCCGTCATCACCATGGGGGTGATCTCGCTGCCGATCATGCTGCGCTATGGCTACAATCCGCGCCTTGCCACCGGCGTCATCGCCGCCTCGGGCACGATCACCCAGGTGATCCCGCCCTCGCTGGTGCTCGTCGTTCTTGCCGATCAGCTCGGCAGGTCGGTCGGTGACATGTATCTCGGCGCGATCGGCCCCTCGATCCTGCAGGTGACGATCTTCGTGCTCTTCATCCTGGTGTTGTCGATCATCAGGCCGAAATCGATGCCGCCGCTGCCGAAGGAGGTGCGCGGCGACTTCAACTGGGCGCTGCTCGTGAAAGTGCTGATGGGCATGGTGCCCTCGATCGTCCTGATCTTCCTGGTGCTCGGCACGATCTTCATGGGCCTTGCGACGCCGACAGAGGCAGGCGCGCTCGGTGTCGTCGGCGCGATGCTGCTTGCCGCCATGAACCGGCGCCTCACCTGGCCGCTGATCCGCGAGGCCATGGCATCGACCACGCACATCACCTCCATGGTGGTGATGATCCTGATCGGCTCCACCTGTTTCAGCCTGGTTTTCCAGGGCATGGACGGCTCGCGCTGGATCGAGCACATGCTGTCGGGCATTCCCGGCGGCCCGGTCGGCTTCCTGATCTTCGTCAACATCTTCATCTTCGTGCTCGCCTTCTTCCTCGATTTCTTCGAGATCGCCTTCATCGTCATCCCGATGCTCGCACCGGTCGCCTCCAGTCTCGGCATCGACCTGATCTGGTTCGGCGTCCTGATCTGCGTCAACATGCAGACGAGCTTCATGCACCCGCCCTTCGGCTTCGCGCTCTTCTACCTGCGCTCCATCGCCAGCAAGGACGTCAAGACCTCGGATATTTACATGGGTGCTCTCCCCTGGGTCGGCATGCAGCTGATCCTGGTGGCGATCGTGATCTTCTGGCCGCAATCGGTAACCTATTGGCTGGATCACGGTCCGAAGGTCGACCCGAACTCGATCAAGATCGAAGTCCCGGGCTTCGGCGGCCAGCTCGGCCTGCCGCCGATGGGCGGCGGCGGCAATGGCTCACCGCAGATCCCCGGCCTGACCCTGCCGCCACTGAACGGCCTGCCGGKAGCACCGCCGCCACCGGCAAAATAGTCCAGCAAAAACAAAACCCCGGACGGAAATCCGGGGTTCTGGCATCGCATTCGTCTGAAGCGCCGAGCCTGCCGGCGGAAAGCCTTAAAGCTTCCCGGCCCGCTGCTGGATCATCATGAACGTGTCAAAGGTGTATTCCGACAGCTGCATCCAGAGATAGGCATCCCGCTTGAAGGCGGTCTGGTCGTCGTAGATCTTCTTGAAATACTGGTTCGTGCCCGAGATTTCGCTGTAGATGCCCGTCGCCGCCTGGAAGCAGGCTTCCATGATCTCTTGACTGAACGGGCGCAGCGTCGCGCCTTCCGCCACCAGCTGCTTCAGCGCGGTCGGGTTCTTCGTGTCGTACTTCGCCAGCATGTTGGTGTTGGCGAAAGCGCAGGCGTCAGTCAGCGCTGCCTGATAATGCTTGGGCAGGCTGCTCCATTTTTCGAGATTGAAGAACCCATGCACCGTCGGGCCACCTTCCCACCAGCCGGGATAATAGTAGTACTTCGCCACCTTGTGGAAGCCGAGCTTCAGGTCGTCGTAAGGGCCGACGAATTCCGCCGCATCGATCGTGCCTTTTTCCAGCGCCGGATAGATGTCGCCGCCGGCGATCTGCTGCGGGATGACGCCGACCTTCTCCATGACGCGGCCGGCGAGACCGGCAATACGCATCTTGACACCCTTGAGGTCATCGAGCGTGTTGATTTCCTTGCGGAACCAGCCGCCCATCTGCGCACCGGTATTGCCTGCCGGCAGCGCATACATGCCCTGTGTGGCATAAAATTCGTTCATCAGCTTATTGCCGTTGCCTTCATAGTACCAGGCATTGGTCAGGCGGCTGTTCAGCCCGAACGGAATGGCCGTTCCGATGGCATAGGTCGGGTCCTTGCCGACAAAATAATAGGAAGTGGTGTGGGCTGCCTCAACCGTACCGGCGGCAACGGCATCGACGGCCTGCAGGCCGGGCACGATTTCACCGGCCGCGAAGGGCTGGATCGTGAAATTGCCGTCCGTCGCGGCGGCAACATGCTTGGCGATATCCTCGGCTCCGCCATAGATCGTATCCAAGCTCTTCGGAAACGACGACGTCATGCGCCACGCGATCTTCGGATTCTCCTGCGCGATCGCAGGCGCTGCCAATGCCGTTGCGGCAACCGCACCGGCGCTGGCGGTTCCCGCCTTCTTGAAAAACGAACGACGATCCATCAAAAACCTCCCATATAGATGACACTGCGCGGCCAATCTCACCCCTACCCGCAGCAAGGGCAAAGCTAAGCATGGCGCAAGCCGCGATTCAAGCTTTAGTCTATTAGCCTTTGGCATCAAGACGGCAATAAGGCAACGCGCACGTATCCATCAGAATCAGCGGCTTAGCGGTAAACCGGAAAGGCAGAGCGCCGCTTCCGTCGCAATTTGGCCGCCTGATACAGCCAAGCGTTGACTTGACGGCCGTTCAGGCGGAAGAAACGACGAGAATAAAGATTTTGACCGGGGCTGATATGACGAAACCGATCGTTGCCATTCCTGCCGATATCCGCAGCTTCGACGGCGCGACCTGGCATGCCGTGCAGCATCAATATCTGCGCGCCGCATTGAACGCATCCGGTGTCATGGCCTTCATCATCCCCGCTTTCGAGGAGGGCTACGATACCGACGCGATCCTCGACCGCGTCGACGGCCTGCTGGTCTCGGGTTCGGCCAGCAATGTTCATCCCTCCCTCTACGGTGCCGAGGCGAATGACAAGGACGGCCCCTTCGACCCCGCCCGCGACGCCACCAGCCTGCCGCTCATCCGCCGCGCCATCGACCGCGCCATCCCGCTGCTCGCCATCTGCCGCGGCATCCAGGAGCTGAATGTCGCCCTCGGCGGCTCGCTGGCAAGCGAGATCCAGGAGCAGCCCGGAATCTGGGACCATCGCCGGCCGGAAGGCGTCGACCGGGACGGCATGTACGCCATTCGCCAGACCGTCCACGTCAAGGAAGGTTCCTGCATCGCAGGCATTCTCGGTCCGGGCGAGATCCGCGTGAATTCCCTGCATCGCCAGGCAATCGCCAGAACCGCCCCACGCCTGCAGGTGGAAGCGATCGCCGAGGACGGCACGGTGGAGGCCGTTTCCGTTATCGACGCCAAGGCTTTCGCCGTCGGCGTGCAATGGCATCCGGAATATTGGGCTGAAACCGACAAGTCCTCGAACCAGCTGTTCGCCGCTTTCGGCGACGCCGTCCGCGCCTATGCCGCTGCCAAGCTGCCGGTCATCTCCGCGCAGGCGATCGCCTGATTCCAGGCGCCCGCGAAGCGCTATGTCTGTTGCTTGGCAGCAAGCATCGTCCGCCGAACCAACCCGCGCCTAAGCCTTCTGCGGCGTCTCCGGCACCGGCGTCAAAGCCGCACCCTTCTCGAACCAGGCAATGAGATTGTCGGCGACGAGATCGGCCATCGCATTGCGCGTCGGCACGGATGCGGAGGCGACATGCGGCAGCAGCACGGCGTTGGTCGGTTCCAACAGGTCGGCCGGCACGGTCGGCTCTTCATAGAAGACGTCGAGGCCGGCAGCCCCGAGCGCGCCGGAGGCAAGGGCGGCACTCAGCGCCGCCTCGTCCACCGTCCAGCCACGGCCGACATTGACGAGAATGCCGTCAGGGCCGAGTGCTGCCAGAATATCCGCATCGATCGTCTTGTGCGTCTGCGGCGTCTTCGGAACGATGGCGATCAGCGTATCCACCGCTTCCGCCAGCCCCTTTAACGTCGGGTGATAATCGTAGGACACGTCGGCATGGCGCGAACGTGTGTGATAACTGATCTTCACCTTGAACGGCTCCAGCCGCTTGGCGATTTCGAGCCCGATGCGGCCAAGGCCATAAAGCCCGACATGGCGGCCCTTGAGCGAGAAGCGCGACAGCGGATAGGCCGTGCCCGGCTTCCAGTTGCCCGCACGCAGCCAGGCTTCGGCCCGCGGCAGTTCGCGAACCGTGTTCAGTAGCAGGCCGATCGCCGTATCGGCGACCTCGTCGTTCAGCACATCAGGCGTATTGGTGACGATGATGCCCCTTTCGGCAGCATGTTTCACGTCGACGCCGTCATAACCGACACCGAAATTGGCGATCACTTCAGCATGCGGCAGCTGCTCCATCCAGGCGCCCGGGAAGGAGCCGGAAACGGCGACGCCGCGGATACGGCCGGCGGTCTCGCTGTCCAGCGCAAGCTTCTCCTCGCGTGCGACGGCAATAATCTCAAAACGATCCTTCAGCCTTTCGAGAACACGCTCATGTATCTTCCCAGGAACGAGAATGGCGATGCGGGACATGGCTTTTCCTCTTGGATGGCGGTCGTGGTTCAGGCGCGGGGCCGATGGGGACTGGTGGACTGGCGAATGCGCATTTCCGGCTTGATCAGATGCATGCCATCAGGCTCATGGCTGCCGGCAAGGCGATCAAGCAGCGCCCGGGCTGCCAGGCGCCCGACCTCGGCCTGACCGTTCCAGACGGTCGTCAGCGCCGGGGTGGCGATCGAGGCCTCCTCGAGATCATCATAACCGGTGACGGAAATATCGCGTCCCGGCACCAGGCCCGCGCGTGCAATGCCGTTCATCAGGCCGATCGCCACGAGATCGTTCCAGCAGACGGCCGCGGTCGGCTTCTGCGGCAGCGAAAGGAAATGCACTGCAGCCTCGAAACCGCCCTGCTTCGAGCGCGGACCTGGAATGCGCAGGTTCGGATCGACCTCGATGCCGGCCTTGCGCAGCGAATTGACATAACCCTGGTAGCGATCACGGCCGGTGGATGTCTGGTCCGTGCCGCCGATCATGGCGATCGAGCGATGACCCAGGCCGATCAGGTGGTTGGTGGCAAGCGAGATGCCATAGCTGTCGTCGCCGCGATAGGTCGGCAGGTCCTGTCCTTCCATCGAGCGGGCGACGAGGATCGCCGGCATGCCGTTGTCTTCCGCCAGCTGCACGTCCTCAGGCGGCGTACCGATCGCCGGCGACATGATGACGCCGTCGCCGCCGAGCTGCAGGAGCGTCTCGATGAAGGTGCGCTGCTTCTCGACATTGTCGTAATGGTTGGAAAGGATGAAGGTGTGGCGGCTGCGGTCGAGCTCGCTTTCGATCGCCTTCAGGATCTCCCCATAGAAGGGGTTCATGATGTCGTGCACGACGACGCCGATGATGCCGGAGCGCGAGGTGCGAAGACTGGCGGCACGGCGATTGTAGATATAGCCGAGCGCGCGCGCCTGCTCCTTGATCTTCTCCCGGGTATTGCCGGCGACGAGCGGACTGTCGCGTAAGGCTAGCGATACGGTCGCCGTTGAAATGCCGAGCGTTTCGGCAATAGTCGAAAGCTTGATCTTCTGGACCACGTGTCCTCCTCCAGGCAGCACGTAAGCAGCAAGACCCCGCCGTCAAACCGGCGCGGCCCTTAAAATGTTTAATTAAAAGATTTAATCGGTGGAAGCAATTCGTCTTTCGGGGAAATTTCAGTCTTCGTCCGGTTCTTCGATATGAATGGCTTCGGCTTGCAGATTGGCATCGATCGCCTTCAGCAATCGGACAAGATTGCGAATTTCCTTCTCGGAGAACTCCTGCGTCGCCAGCATGTCGCAGGCCGAAGCCGCCATCTCGATCCCCTGCACGCTGCCACGGCCGAGGTCGGTGAGGTAGACCTTGGTCAGGCGTGCATCCTCGGCATCGGGCTTGCGCTCTAGAAAGCCCTGCGCCTCCATGCGGCCGATCGTGCGCGTCATCGTCGGCGCCTTGACGCCGAGCTTCTGGGCAAGGCCGCCGGCCGTCATACCATCGCTCTCGGCAAGCAACAGAATGACACCATCCTGGCCGGCATAAAGGCCGCTTTCCAGCAGGTTGCGCGACAGCACCGTCCGCATGGAACGCGCCGCCTGGGTCAGAGCCGGGGAGAGATCGACGAGCGTATACTCGGTCTGGTCCTTCTTCTTGGACTTGTTCTTTTTGCCGTCCTTGCGCTTCTTTCCCATAGCCATCCCTTTGATCTTTAAGCCCCGACGCCGCTGCGATATGACATTGCGCAGGATCTCGTCATAAACAAGAGGTAACGACCGGATGATGACACCTTCGCCGCGCTTCGAGGACGGCAACCCGGCCTTTGCCCCTGATGGGCGCAACCTGATCGCCGTGCTGCCGCTTGGCGCCCATGAACAGCACGGCCCTCACCTGCCCTTCGAAACCGACACGCTGATTGCCGAAGGCATTGCCGGGCGATTGAAGATAGCCTTGCCCGCCGGCCTGCCGGTCACCTTCCTGCCCGCCGAAGCCATCGGCTATTCCATAGAGCATATGGACGTTGAAGGAACGAAGACGCTTGCCTTCGACGAAGCGGTAAACCGCTGGCTCGGCATCGCCGAGGGCCTGGCGAAGCGGGGCATCCGTAAATTCGTGATGCTGAATGCCCATGGCGGCAATTCACCCGTCATATCAGTCGTCGCGACCGAGGCGCGGGTCCGCTTTGCCATGCTGGCGGTGGCAACGAGCTGGACCCGCTTCGGCGTGCCGGATGGCGTGATCACGTCGGAGGAAAAGGCGATCGGCATCCATGGCGGCGATATCGAGACCTCGGTGATGCTGGCGCTTCATCCCGACAAGGTTGATATGGCGAAGGCGGCGGACTTTCCCTCGCGACAGACGGAATTCGCCGGGCGCTTCAAGCACCTGCGCGCCTACGGGCCGCACGCCTTCGGCTGGAAGATGTCGGATCTCAACACGGAAGGCGTGGCGGGCAACGCCGCGGCTTCGACGGCGCAAAAGGGTGAGGCGCTGATTGCGCATTCGGTCAAAGGATTGGTGGAACTGCTGGAGGATGTCGATGCATTCGAAATCACTCAACTGCGGTAAATATGGGTCGTCTGCGCCGTGCAAACGATGTGATCTTATAACATTATAAAACCCTTTGAACTGCCACGCTCAAGCCATTATATGAGACCAACCGTTCAAGCAGCCGATCCCAAGCCGCTCGGCCGCACGCCTAATCCTAGAGGTTCTCATGACCGACGCGATCTCCACCCTGAAGCCTATTCCCGTTACCGTGCTCACCGGTTATCTCGGCGCCGGCAAGACAACGTTGCTCAACCGCATTCTCTCCGAAAATCACGGCAAGAAATATGCGGTCATCGTCAATGAATTCGGCGAAATCGGCATCGACAACGACCTGATCGTCGAGTCGGACGAGGAAATCTATGAGATGAACAATGGCTGCGTCTGCTGCACGGTGCGCGGCGACCTGATCCGCGTCGTCGAAGGCCTGATGCGCCGTCCCGGCCGCTTCGATGGCATCATCGTCGAAACGACGGGCCTTGCCGATCCGGTGCCGGTCGCCCAGACCTTCTTCATGGATGACGATGTACGCGCCAAGACCGAGCTCGATGCCGTCGTCGCCCTCGTCGATGCCAAGCACCTGCCGCTGCGCCTGAAGGACAGCCGCGAGGCCGAAGACCAGATCGCCTTCGCCGACGTCGTCATCATCAACAAGAGCGACCTCGTGACCCCGGAAGAACTTGATGTGATCGAGGATATCGTCCGCGCCATCAACCCGGCTGCCCGCGTCTACAAGACCAGCCGCTCCGGCGTCGATCTCGCCCGCGTGCTCGATCAGGGCGCCTTCAACCTGGAACGCGCGCTCGAAAACGATCCGCATTTCCTCGAGCAGGGCCATGACGACCATGTCTGCGGCCCCGATTGCGATCATGACCACCACCATCATGACCATGATCATCACGGTCATCAGCATGATGACCACGGTCACGACCATCATCACCATGGCGCCCATCAACATGGGGCGATGTCGGCGATTCACGATGTGACGGTGCAGTCGGTGTCGCTGCGCGGCGGCGAGATGAACCCGGAGCGCTTCTTCCCCTGGATCCAGAAGATCACCCAGACGCAGGGGCCGAATATTCTGCGTCTCAAGGGCATCATCGCCTTCAAGGACGATCCCGAGCGTTACGTCGTTCAGGGCGTGCACATGATCATCGAGGGTGATCACCAGCGTCCGTGGAAGGAAGGCGAAAAGCACGAGAGCCGTCTCGTCTTCATCGGCCGCGAACTCGACCGCGAGAAGCTCGAAGCCTCCTTCAAGGCCTGCGGGGCAGCCGCCTGATGCCGACAGTTGCACCGCTTGATCTCGACGGCCACGTTCTGGCCGTCGAATTTTTAGGTGATGTTCCCTTCTTCGCAAGCGCAAACGGTACTTTCCACCGACTGGATGGCGGCGACAGGGTTTCCGAAGCCCATCAGGGCATGCTCACCGCCATTCGTGATCCCTACAGCGAGAGCCTGATCTCGGGCGGCGAGGACGGTAAGGTGCTGCGCATTGCCGCCGACGGCAGCGTCAGCGAAATGGCGACCGCGCCCCGCAAGTGGATTTCGCAGGTTGCAGCCGGCCCACAGGGTGCCGTTGCCTATTCCTACGGCAAGAGTTCGCTTGTGCGTCTTGCCGACGGCACGACCAAGGAATTTCCCGAGGAGCGCACGGTCGAGGGCCTTGCCTTTGCGCCGAAAGGTCTGCGCATCGCGGCGGCGCGCTACAACGGCGTGTCGCTGCACTGGATCGRCATGAACGCCAAGCCGGTCGATCTTGAATGGAAGGGTGCGCATACCGGCGTCACCTTCTCACCTGATGGTAATTTCCTCGTCACCTCGATGCAGGAAAACGCACTGCACGGCTGGAAGCTTGACATCAAGCCCGGCACCGAAGCCCGCCACATGCGCATGACCGGCTACCCCTCCAAGGTGAAATCGCTCTCCTGGTCGGTCAAGGGCAAGTGGCTCGCGTCTTCAGGCGCGCCTGCGGCAATCGTCTGGCCCTTCCAGGGCAAGGACGGGCCGATGGGCAAGGCGCCGCTGGAGCTCGGCACTCGCGCCAATATCATGGCGACCGCGGTGAAGTTCCATCCGCTCGAGGATATCCTCGCCATCGGCTTCGTTGACGGCATGATCTTGGCCGTGCGCATCGCCGACAGCAAGGAAGCGCTGCTGCGCCGACCTGGCAAGGGCGCGATCACGGCGATGAGCTGGAGCAAAAACGGCAAGCTGCTCGCCTTCGGCTCCGAAGCCGGCGACTGCGGCGTCATCGATATTTCGGCCTGAGCCCCGCTGCCGGTAATGGACGACGCCCTGACGGAACCCGAAATCGTGGCGCTGACGGCCGACCACATGCAAGCCGCAGCTGAAATCAGACGTGTCGCCCTATGCCAGCGGCTGCCCTGGCTGCCGGATGTGCATACACCCGAGGAAGAGGAGCAGTACTGGCGCATGCATCTGCTGCCGAATTGCTCGATCCTCGGCGCTGCCATGGGCAACCGGCTCGTCGGTGTCATCGCTTATGGCGACAACTGGATAGAGCAGCTTTACGTTCTTCCCGACTTTCAGGGCATGGGCATTGGCTCCTTGCTTCTTGGCTGCGCCAAGGAAGAGATGGACGAGATCAGGCTCTGGACGTTCCAGCGCAATGCGGGCGCTCGTGCGTTCTACCAACGGCACGGCTTTACCGCCGAAGAGGAGACCGATGGCACCGACAACGAAGAACGGGAGCCGGATGTGCTCTATCACTGGCGCAGGCTTCCGGAGCGGACACCTGACCTGCGACCGTCGGACGGCTAGACTATAATCGGGGCTTGCCAAACGCCTGGCCCAGGCGAAACATGAACCACACCGGAAGCGCTTTGCGCGCCACCCTGGCTGACAGAGGAAACGGGAATGTCGAAATCGACCGGCCTCGGTTTGACCGAACAACAGCCGCAGCCTTTGGGCGATGCATCTGTCTGGACCGTGATCCGCGCCGAGGCGGCCGAGCTTGCCGCACGCGAGCCGATATTGCAGCAGCTGCTTGCCGCTCAGGTAACGGACACCGCTGGCAACGATGAGATCATCGCCCGCGTGCTGGCCGCGCGGCTCTCCGTGGCGCAGGTGGAAACCGGTGATCTGTTCGATCTCATCCTGTCCACACTTGATGGCGATATCATGCGGAAGGTCGAGGCCGATCTCATCGCCGTGCGCGAGCGCGATCCGGCCTGCACGACATTTCTGCACGCGCTTCTCAATCTTAAGGGCTTTCATGCGCTGCAGACGCATCGTATCGCCCATGCGCTCTGGGTCTCCGGCCGTCCGGAGATCGCCAGTTGGCTCGCCAATCTCGTTTCGCTGGTCTTCGGCCCGGATATCCATCCGGCGGCACGGATCGGCGCGTCCATCATGCTCGACCACGGTTCGGGCATCGTCATCGGCGAAACGGCTGTCATCGAGGATGAAGTGTCCATCCTGCAGAACGTCACGCTCGGCGGTACCGGCAAGGAGACCGGCGACCGCCACCCGAAGATCCGCCACGGCGTGATGATCGGCGCGGGCGCGAAGATCCTCGGCAATATCGAAATCGGCGCCTTCAGCAAAGTCGCCGCCGGCAGTGTCGTGCTGAAGCCGGTCCCCGAGCATTGCACCGTCGCCGGCGTGCCGGCAACGCTCGTGCGCGTCCACCGCGCGGACGAGATCCCGGCCGAAACGATGGACCAGAATATCTAGAGCAATTCCAGCAAAAGTGCGCAGCGGTTTTGCATCCGGAATTGCGCAAAGGCAAAAAGATAGGGCCGCTCCGAGATAGGAACATTCGCCCCGTTCCTACGCGGCCTGCTGATTTTCCCCGAAGACTTCGACCCGGTTGCGGCCTTCGCGCTTCGAACGATAGAGCGCCTCATCGGCCTTCTGCACCAGCCGTTCAAAATCTCCGCCGCTTTCCGAACGCGCGGCAACGCCGATGCTCAGCGTCGGAAAGACTACCAGATCCGGCCGCTGCATGACGGCGGCGGCGAAGGCGAGACGAATGCGCTCGGCAATCGCCACTGCATCCTCCCGGGAAACATTTTTCAGCACCGCCAGGAACTCATCCCCACCTTGACGGGCAAGCAGGTCGTCGGAGCGCATGATGCCCCTCGAAACACTGGCGAAAAGCCGCAGGATGTCGTCGCCGGCGGCATGGCCATGCCTGTCGTTCAGTTGCTTGAAATGGTCGATATCGATGATCAGCAACGATACCGGCTGGGAACCGAGAGCCGGCAGATGTTGGGCAAGGCCACCGCGATTGAGGGCGCCGGTCAGCGGATCATGGTGAGCGAGTTCCGTCAGCTGATTTCGGCTGCGCTCGGCAGCCATCAGCACCATCGCCATGCTGCGAAGCATGATGAACGCGACCGCCGATACCGCCATCCAGCTGTGAATTGTACTACCGCCGAAAGGATCCGGCCCACCGATCTCACCGGTCGCCGCGAGAATGCTGCGAACCGCAAAGATCGCCGCAGTGCAAATATAGAGGCCGACAAGCAGGGCTGCCGAATACAGCTTTTCGCGCCGGACAATGCTGATTGCCTCCCTTGCGACGGCAAGATCGCAGAGGCAGCAGATGACGGAGACGTAGAGGAGCCTCGCCGAGACTGCCGATGGATCGCTGACGATGAGGACGACAGGAACGCTGACGAGCAAGATGGCAAGCCAGAAAGTGCGTTGGTCGAGCGCCCGCCCCGAAAACACCCGCACGGCAAAGAACATCAGCATGTAGCCGGCGATGGTGACGATATTGCCGCCGTCGATCGAGACGGAGTAGGGAACGAGATTGCGCAACGCGACGAGGAAGGACCCGACGCCGACAAGAAGGTTGCTCAAACCCCACCAAAGCGGCCACCTCTCGAAGCGGCCGGTCGCGTAGGCAGCAAGCTGGAGGATGCCCAGCACGAAACAACTCACGGCAACAATGAAATAGATTGTCCTGAGATCCAGCAGCATGGCGCTTTCCCGAAATTCTTGCGGAATTTACAGGAAGCGTTTTGCGGTTTGATTGGGCGCTTCGCTAAGAATTTAACGATCGCGAGGTTTTCCTGCGGCATAATGCAGCAATTCAAGCGTTACAGCGTCCTTTGCGCGTCTGCAGAGACGCGCGGCACCGTCGTCAGGCAGCCCGCACCGCGCCGATAATGTCCGCCAACAGATCGTGCAGCAAGTCCCTGTAGCCGTTTCGGGCAGATGGACCGCTCTCTTCCGAGGTCATGACGACGGTGAGATCGAGCGACGGCACGATATAGAGCATCTGCCCGCCATAACCCCAGGCGAAATGCACCTGCTCGCCGCCGATCTGCCGCGTGAACCAGCCATAGCCATATTCATCGCCCGAGAAGCGCGAGTTTGTGCGCTGCTGCCACGATTGCGAGATCCAGTCGGCAGGGACGATCTGGCGGCCGTCGGCGGTCTTGCCGCCGTTGCGGTAGAGTTCGCCGAAGGCAAGCAGCGACCGGGCGCTCATCGCCATCTGGTTGCCGCCGAGATAGATGCCCTGCGGATCGCGTTCCCATGCGCCAATGCGGAAGCCTTCGACAGGACCCAGCCATTCGTGCGCCAGCGCCAGCGTCGACTGCCCCCCGACCTTGGTGAGAATGGCCGACAGCAGATGGGTGGATGCGGTGGAATAGAGCATCTCGCCACCGGGTTGATCGATGAAAGGCTGCGAGAGCGCAAAGCGCACCCAGTTGCGCGAAGAGACCCAGCGGCCATAGTTCGGCCCCGACATGCGATCGAGCCCAGCCTGCATGGAGAGGAGATTGCCGATGGTGATGTCGTTGATGCGCGGGTCTGGCGTTACCGGGAGATCGGCCTTCAGGATCGGCGCGATCTTCTGATCCGGCCCCTTCAGCAGGCCTTTATCGATGGCGATACCGACCAACGCCGAGATGATCGATTTCGAAGCGGATTTGATATTGGTCGATTCCGAGGGCGAATGACCATGGAACCCGCGTTCGCCGAGCACTCGTCCGTCGCGAGCGACGATCACCGTCTTGAGAGGCCTCATCGCGGGGTCGCTCGCCGCGTGGTCGAGACGCGGACCAAGCCCGCTGACGCCGGAAGCAGTGCTCTGGGCAGCCGCCGGCCTCGTTGCGGCAAGCGGCAGGCAGAAAAGAAGCAGAAGGGAGAGAAGGCGGATCATGCGGCGCAAGATAGGATATCGCAGCGATTTGTTCGCGTGCCGGCGCCACTTTTCACGCGATTGTGTTTTCGCGTGCGACGCTTACCCAGCTGACCACAGCCGCGCACCCGTCAAAAGACAATCCGCGCCGCACCCACGACAGGCCCGCCTGCCTCCATGGTCAAGCGGCGCGGACATTGCCGGCCAGGAGGGAAAGATTCCCAACCCCGACCGGCCGATCGGCACAGCTCAAGCTGCGCGGCGAACCGGCGCGCTGGCTAGCATGCGTCCCGAAGGGACGATCATGCCGGCCGCGCCGTCAAGCCAGCCTTCCGTGAGTTCGAGCGCAAGAAAGCGCGAACGTTCGAACGGACCCGGCATGACAAGATGGCGAGCCCTCTCGGCAAAGAAGCCGAAACGCTCGTAATAGGCAGCATCGCCGACGAGCAGGACGGCGCCATGCCCGCGCTTCTTCGCTTCGAGGATCGCTGCGCGCATCAGCGCCGAGCCGATGCCCTTGCCGCCGTGATGGGGCGCAACGGCGAGCGGTCCAAGCAGCAGCGCATTGATCGGCGTGCCTTCGTCATTGACGCCGGCCTCGATGTTCCAGAGGCGCACCGAGCCAATGACATGGCCGTCGCGATCGCGCGCCACCAGCGCAAGGCCCTCGGCCGGAACGCGGTTGCGGCGGATCTTCTCCGACGACTTTTTGCGGCGATCCGGGCCCATGACGCGGTCGAGCAGGTTTTCGCGAGCAACGACATCCGAGGGATTTTCGGCGTCGATGGCGAAAGTGGTAGGCGCAAAGAATGCGCGGACAGAATCAAGAACAGCGGCCATCTTGGCCTCCCGTACCCAATACCGTTATCAGCGGCGATGAAAGAAAATTGTGAAGTTGCCGCCCCGATTGGTTACGGGGCCGACGGAAACGACCTTAGATGATGTAGGCCTTCAGCGGGTCGAAACCGTTGAAAGCGACCGCCGAATAGGTCGTCGTATAGGCGCYGGTGCCTTCGATCAGGACCTCGTCGCCGATCGAAAGGGAGATCGGCAGCGGATAGAGGTTCTTCTCGTAGAGCACGTCGGCCGAATCGCAGGTCGGGCCGGCGATGACGCAGGGCTCCATCTCGTCGCCGTCGTGATCCGTGCGGATCGGATAGCGGATGGCTTCGTCCATCGTCTCGGCGAGACCGCCGAATTTGCCGATGTCGAGGAATACCCAACGGGCATCGTCATTGTCCGACTTCTTCGAAATCAGCACGACTTCCGCCTTGATCACACCGGCATTGCCGACCATGCCGCGGCCCGGCTCGATGATCGTCTGCGGGATCTGGTTGCCGAAATGCGTGCGCAGCGCCTGGTAGATCGACTTGCCGTAAGCTTCTGCGGACGGAACGTCACGCAGGTACTTGGTCGGGAAGCCGCCGCCCATGTTGACCATCTGCAGGTGGATGCCCTGCTTGGCAAGCGATACAAAGACGCGCTTGGCATCGGCGAGTGCCGAATCCCAGGCATCGACCTTGGTCATCTGCGAACCGACATGGAACGAGACGCCATAGGACTGCAGGCCAAGCTGATGGGCGTAGACGAGAACGTCGACAGCCATCTGCGGGACGCAGCCGAACTTGCGCGACAGCGGCCATTCAGCGCCTTCACCATCGGTGAGCACGCGGCAGAAGACACGGGCGCCGGGAGCGGCGCGCGAGATCTTCTCGACTTCCTCGTGGCTGTCGACCGCAAAGAGGCTGACGCCGAGCGCATGCGCGCGGGCAACGTCACGTTCCTTCTTGATCGTGTTGCCGTAGGAGATACGGGCGGCGGTCGCACCGGCTTCAAGCGCCATTTCGATTTCGGCAACGGATGCGCAATCGAAATTGGAGCCGAGGCCTGCGAGCAGCTTCAGCACTTCCGGAGCCGGGTTGGCCTTGACGGCGTAATAGATGGCGCTGTCCGGCATAGCGTGACGGAAGGCGTGGAAATTGTCGCGAACGACGTCGAGGTCAACCACGAGGCAGGGACCATCGGGACGTCGGGTTGCGAGAAAGTCGCGGATGCGCTGGGTGGTCATATCGATTCCCTCTTCCAATTCCAGAGCTCCGGCATGAACCGGAGGACAAAGGGCATACGATAGCTCGCATTGGAACCAGCCGGTGGAGACCCCGGAACCATAGCAAGCGCTCGATGCGCGGATGGTGAACCAACGCCGCGGTGCGGTGTAAGTTCGGCTTTGTCTGCCATGGATTGGAGGGAGAGTCCCAACCGCACTTCCGGCAATGATGGTGTGCCTCTTCAGTAACCCCCGCTGATGGAAAGCAGGGAGAGAACAAAAAGGCCCGCACCGTCGTTGCTTCAGGCGTCCTCGCATTTTCCGGTTGGCCGGAATAT
>NZ_JBFUAY010000067.1:0-28291 GCF_056406015.1 Rhizobium sp. P1_E1
GACAAGCGTTTCGCGGTTTTTGCGATAGACCGCCGGAAGGCGATACCAGGAGATGCCCGGCCGGCGATGATGGAGAACGTGCAGGTTGTTGTAGAGAAACAGCAAGCCGAAGAGATAGCTGTTTTCGACGATGGCGGTGCGTTCCTCATGGCTTTCGGCATATCTGTGCTCAGCATAGGATCTGAGCCGCGTCATCGCAGCACTCGTATAGACGAAACCGAGATAAAGCCAAAGCGGCATGCCGCAGACGACGGTCGCCCAGAAAAGAACGGCGGCGACACCGATGCCGTGCACACCCCATATCCGCCGTCGTCCCGGTTCGTTCGCCCGTACTAGCTGCCCTTCCTGTCCAAGGAAACTCAAAAGCATCACCGCAGGGCCGATGGTCAAACGGCCGAACAGGGTGGTATTCCACCGCGCCAGCGACCTGCCGGTCGCGCCGAGCTGGTCCCAGGTTGCCTTGGTAAAATAGGAGGATTCCGGATCTTCGATCGGATCGGTCAGATATTCGTCGCGATGATGCTCCAGATGGCTTTCCCTATAGATCGGATAAGGCAGCCACAGCGACAGCGGTATCGACCCGATCGCGTCGTTTATCCTTTGGTTTCCCGTTGGATGGCCGTGAATGACTTCGTGCTGAAGGGATCCGTGCCAGGCAATCAGCCAGCCTCCGGCGATCACGGCCATGATCAGCGGCAATGATTGCCACCACCAGGTGAGCGCAAGAAATCCGCCATGGATGACGAGTGCGAGAATGACGGTCGGCCATTCCGTCGAACGCGACGGAAGAATGGTTCCGGCGGCCTGCGAAGTCCTGTCGAGCATGCGTGTGATTTTTCCCCATCAACCACACCAATCTATCGCAGGGCATCAGCGATAGAGAATAATGCCTATCTATTTTATAGACTTATTTGAAAAAATCCGTCTCAATCCGATCGGATTGCTCGCTCGAGTCTAAGGCTTGTCGCCGCGAAGATGGCGTTCAAGGAAGGGCAAATTGTCCTGTCCCCAATAGATCTCGCCATCATAGACATAGGTGGGAAAGCCGAAGACGCCGCTGTCGCGCGCATGCACGCGGTCTGCCGACCATTTGTTCTGGACATCGTCGTCGGCTTGTCGCCGGAGGAGTGTTGCGCCGTCGAAACCCGCTGATGTCACGATCGCCTCGCGCACGTCGGGTTTGCCGATATCCCTCGCTTCGCTCCAGAAGGCATGCTGCAGGGCGCGAGCAACGCCGATCCAATCCTGTCCGTCGAGATAGGCCGCAATCACGAAGAGGGACGCCGGCGTCGGATCGCTCAAATCCGGGCGATGTTCGAGCCGCAGTTCCTTGCCGCGCACGCGCGCCCAGCGCTTGAGGTCCCGCGTCCAGTAAGCGCGCCGGATCTCCGGGCGATTGCGCGAAAAGATACCGCCATTTTCCTCGACCACCGTCGTCAAATAGGGCGTGATGACGACGTCGTTCTTTGCCGCAAGTTCGGCGAAGACGTCGAAGCCGATGTAGGACCAGGGCGAGCCGATAGAAAAGAAGTACTCTACTGATTTGGTCACTGATGCATGTTCCCTACGAGGTGATTGTTCTGGCATCGAATGGTCGACGGCATTTTCAGGAAGCGGATCTAACTTCGGATTGGGCTTTCCATCCGAGTTCCGGTGCGATCAGCGTCACGAAGTCGTGGAGAATCTGGCGATACTCCTCGTGCTCGAACTCGTAAGGGAGCTCCAGCCTCAACTCGCCGACCTCAGGCAAGATCGGATCGGCAAAAAGCTGCGCCAATATCTCGTCCGAGGTGCCGACGACATCACGGGCGAACAGGGTGCGCCGCTCGCCCTGCGGTGAAAGGGTTCGCTCATGACGGCCATCGGCATAGTCTCGATACCGGCGCCGCGTTGCGGCATCGGCGCTATCGAAAGGCACGATGACGCGGCCCAGCGCGACCCGGCGCTGCGTGCCGGCGGCGCGATAGGTTTGGATCAGCCGCGATTGCGCGGTGAAGAAATCATCGGTCCCGTCGCCCGTTATCACATTGCCGGTCAACAGGTTGAAGCCATTGCGGCCGGCCCATTCGGCCGAGCGCTGCGACCCGCCGCCATACCAGATCCGGTCGATCAGGCCCTTGGCATAGGGCTGCAGCCGTGGCCGCTGCGGACCGAAGGGCGTCTTGATCAAGGTCTGCTCGTCGCCGAGATAAGTGCCACGCAGATTGTCGGCAAAKCGCAGCACGCGATCATGCGAGAAATCGTAACCCGTCCAGTCGCCGTCGAAGACAAGCGGAGCGATCAGCTCGGCGTGCAGCGGCCGGCCGGCGCTGACGCCGATATTCAGCCGCCCGCGCGACAGAACATCGACGGTGGCGAGATCTTCGGCCAGCCGGTAAGGGCTCTCGTAACCGATCGGGATGACCGCGGTTCCAAGCTCGATCCGGCTGGTTCGCTGCGTCGCCGCCGCCAGGAAGGCGCTCGCGGAAGAGATTCCAGGCTCCAGGTGCCGCTGCCGGACCCAGGCACTGTCGAAGCCCAGATCTTCGCCATATTGCAGCTGCTCAAGCGTCTGCTCCAAGCCCGACAAAGGATCGCCGTCGGGATAATTGCCGGGTGTGAGGAAGCCGATATGGCTGATGGATATGTTGCCCACGCGTGCCATCCGATGATCAGTATTTCGGCAGGCCGGGCGGGTTGGTCTCGGATGCCGGCAGGGCTTCCTCGGAGAGATGCCAGTGGTCGAGTATCTTCCCGTAGGTGCCGTCCTTGATCAGACCGTTGGTGGCAATGGTGAGCGCATCGGCCAGTCCGCTTCCTTTGCGAGTGGTGATCGCGACGTCCGAGCGATCCGGCCAGCCGGCGCTCAGCGTGCCGACGCGTTTGATGTTCTTGTCGCGCGCGGCGATGAAGACGAGCTGTGCATGCGGCTGGACGATGACATCGGCCCGGCCGGAACGCAGCGCGAGAAGGCTTGCCGCCTCGTCGTCGTAATATTGCAGCTCGATCGGTTTCAGGCCCGCTGCGACATCTTCCTCGCTCCATTTCACCAGGATACGCTCCTGGTTGGTGCCGGCCCCGACAACGATCCTGAGGYCCGCCGCATCCTTGGGCTCCTTGATCGAGGTGATAGGACTGTCGGATTTTACGAAGAAACCATGCAGGCCCTGGCGGTAGGTGGAAAAATCGAATTTTTCCTTGCGCTGCTCGGTGACCCCAACATTGGAGATGACGGCATCATACTTGCCCGAGGCGAGGCCGAGCGGCCAGTCGATCCAGGCGACCGGCACGATCTCCAGTGTCAGGCCAAGGCTGTCGGCGATGGAATAGGCATAATCGGGATCTGCCCCGACCACGGTCTTGGCGTCCGTGGCATAGGTCGCAAGCGGCGGGCCGCCGGGGCTGACGGCGATGGTGAACTTGCCAGGTGTGACGAACTTGAATTCACTGGGGATTGCGGCAATCGCCGCATCGTTCCTGGCGGCGTGAAGCCGGCCTGGCTGCTCTGGGCTGAGGTCGAAATCCTCGGCTGCATGAGCTGCGCCGAAGAAAAGGGCCGACGCCATGGCGGCGATCAGCAGGGTCCGGAATGCCGGAAAGGCAATCATCGTCTTCAATCTCCAAATTGTCAGGCAAGAATGGCCGGCAGCATTGCCGCCGGCCCAATAGGGATCGATCAGGAGCCGCTCTTCGGCAGGCCCGGTGGGTTGGTCTGGGCCTTGTCGATCGCCTCCGGACCGAGGTTCCACGTATCGAGGATCTTCCGGTAAGCACCGCTGGCGATCAAGTCGTTAACGACATCGGTCAAGGGCGCGGCCAGGCCGCTGCCCTTGCGCGTGGTGACGGCAATTTCTGCGGTGATCGGCCAACCGCCGCTGACGGTGCCGACGAGCTTGGTCTTGCCGTTGATCCCCGCCGAATAGGCCTGCGTCGCGTTCACGCTGAAGACCGTGTCTGCTCTGCCCGACTGGACGGCAAGATCCTTGACCGCATCGTCGTCATAATATTGCACCTCGATCGGCTTCAGGCCGGCGGCGACATTCTCACGATCCCATTCCAGCAGGATCTTCTCCTGGTTCGTGCCGGCATCGGTGATGACCTTCAGACCGGCAATATCTTTCGGCTGCTTGATCGAGGTGATCGAGCTGTCGGACTTGACGTAGAAGCCAAGCTCGTCCTTGCGATAGGTCGAGAAATCGAATTTCTCCTTGCGCTCTTCCGTGACCGTCACGTTGGAGATCACCGCGTCGAACTTTCCAGAGGTCAGCCCCAGGGGCCAATCGGCCCAGGCGACGGAAACGAGCTCGAGCTTCAGGCCCAGRCTGTCGGCAATCGCCTGCGCCAGGTCGACGTCGTAACCGATAACCGTCTTGGAATCGGAGGCATAATCATGCAGCGGAAGATTGCCGCTCGAGCTGATGCCGACGGTGAAGACGCCACTTTCGACGAACTTGAAGTCCTTGACTTCGGCAATGCGCTTCTCGTTCTTTTCCACCCGCAGCCGGTTGGGCTGCTCGGGGCTGAGATCGAACTTCTGCTGCGCCTGAGCGGAACCGAAACCGATCGCGGCAATGGTGACGGCTCCCGCTATCAGAAGCCTTGCCCTATCTGTAAATGTCATGCCCCTTCTCCATTTCATCTTTAGGTTGTGGTTATTGTTATTCGGCCGGAGCAGYCCGTCGCGGCCCGGCATTTCGCCAGCGCTATCAGGCGCTAGAGAACCTTGGCGAGGAATTCCCGCGTACGGGGATGTTCCGCTTGTGCGAAGATGCGGGCCGGCGGGCCAGCCTCCAGGATGCGGCCGCTTTCCATGAAGACGACCGTGTCGGCGACTTCGCGGGCAAAACCGACCTCATGGGTGACGATGACAAGCGTCGTGCCGGTGCGGGCAAGTTCCTGGATGACGTCGAGCACTTCGCCGACGAGCTCGGGATCGAGCGCCGAGGTCGGCTCGTCGAAGAGCAGCACCTTCGGGCGGAGCGCCAGTGCGCGGGCGATCGCCACACGCTGCTGCTGGCCGCCGGAAAGCTGGCGCGGATAGGCATTGATCTTGTCGCTGAGGCCGATGCGTGCCAGCAGCTCCTGCGCCAGCTGCACGGCGTCCTCACGGCCGATGCCGCGAACCTGGATCGGTGCCTCGATGAGGTTTTCGAGCACGGTCAGATGCGGGAAGAGATTGAAGCTCTGGAAGACCATGCCGATATCGGCGCGGCGTTTGAGGATATCCTTCTCCTTGAGCTCGTAGAGCGTATCGCCCTTCCTGCTGTAGCCAACGAAATCGCCGTCCACCGAGATGAACCCCTCATCGACACGTTCCAGGTGGTTGATGGCGCGCAGAAGCGTCGACTTGCCCGAACCGGACGGACCGAGGATGGCGGTCACGCTGCCGGCGGGAAGGCTGAGCTCGACATCATCGAGCACTTTCAGCGAGCCGAAGCTTTTGGAAATGCCGTGAATGCGCACCGCGCCGCCTGCGGCCCGCAGCGTCGCCGCATCCTGGAAACCGATCTTGCGCACGGTGTCGGTCACCGTATCGAGGACAGGCAGCGGACGGTGGAAACGCTCGAAAAATGACTGAAAGGGCAACGGCGTCGGATTGCGCACGGCGCCTTTGGAGAAGTAGCGTTCGATATAGCGCTGAGCGATCGACAGCACCGTCATGATGATCAGATACCAGACGGTCGCAACCATCAGCAGCGGAATGACTTCGAGATTGCGGCGGTAGATCACCTGGACCGTATAGAAGAGCTCCGGCAGCGCCAGCACGTAGACCATGGAGGTGCTCTTCGCCAGTCCGATGAGTTCGTTGAAGCCGGTCGGCAGGATCGAGCGCATGGCCTGCGGCAGCACGATGCGGAAGGCCTGGCGGCGGCGCGGCAGACCGAGTGCTGCGGCGGCCTCCAACTGTCCGTGATCCACCGAGAGAATACCGCCGCGCACGATCTCGGCGAAGAAGGCCGATTGGTTGAGCGTCAGGCCGAGAAAGGCGGCGGCAAAGGGCGTCAGCAGCTGCACGGTGGGATAGTCGAGGAAGACTGTATCGGTGAAGGGAATGCCGATCTTGATCGTCTCATAGAGGTAGCCGAGATTGTTCAATATCAGCAGCAGCACGATGACCGGGATTGAGCGCAGCAGCCAGATATAGCCCCAGGAGAGACTGGAGAGAAGCGGCGACTTGGAAACGCGGGCAAGCGCCAGGGCCGTTCCGAGGATGGAGCCGGATATGGCGGCAAGCACGGTCAAAAGCAGCGTCCTGCCGAGACCGACGAGGACTGGTTCGGCAAAGAACCATTCAGCAAAGACGCCCCAACCCCAGCGCGGATTGGTGAAGATGGAATAGAGCACGGCGACGATGACGATGGCAGCAAAGATCGTGCCTGCCAGGCGGCCCGGATGGCGCGCCGGCACGATGCGGTAACGGGAATGATCCTTCGATTCTGCCGTCCTGCTGCCGGCGTCGATGCCGGCGAAATCCGTCGTCAGTGCCATTGTGCTTCCCTTTTATGATTGTCGGTCTTTGCCGTTTTCAGAAATTTGCACCGGCCACGCGCAGGCGCGGTTCGGCATCTTCGTGAGCAGGCTCAGCGAGATGAGTGATGTCCTTCTCGAAGGGCAGGCTCTTGTAGATCTCGGGATCGGCGGATGTGTCGAAGAGAGCGGTGTAGCCGTAGTTCAGATAGAGGCCGACGGCCTCGGGCTGGCGAAAGCCGGTCGTCAGATAGATGCGGGAATAGCCCTGGCGAGCGGCCTGGGCCTCCAGCTCCACCAGCACCTTGCGGGCAAGGCCCTGACGGCGCAGATCGGAGCGCGTCCAGATGCGTTTGAACTCGGCCGTGCGGTCGTCATAGTTCTTGAAGGCACCACCGCCGATGGTTTCACCATCACGGATCAACAGGAGAAAATTGCCCTGAGGCGGCGCAAAAGCCTCAGGAGGATAACGGTTGAGCTCGGCCGCAGCACCTTCGGCATTGAAATAGTTGCCGTAACGGCTGTCGTATTCGTAGATCAATTCATCGATCAGCGGCTTGGCGCGCGGGTCGAGAGGGCTAGTATACAGAAACGTATCGCTCATATCGTTCATCACCCGTTGTCATCAGTGAGGAAGGTTTCGGCGAGCCGCACCCAGTAGCGGGCGGCGGGCGCGATGATCGCGTCGTTGAAATTGTAGTGGGCGCTGTGGAGAGGAGCGCTGTCGCCATTCCCGACGAAGAGATAGCTGCCGGGATTTGCCTGCAGCATGAAGGCAAAATCCTCGCTTGCGGTTCTCGGCCGGAAATCCTTCTCGACCGCCGCGGGGCCGAGTGCGTCGTAGGCGACGTCGCGGGCARAGGCCGTCTCCGCAGCATGGTTGATCAGCGCCGGAAAGCCGAGGCGGTAATTCACATCCGCCTCGGCGCCGAAGCTTTCGGCTTGGGCGCGTGCAAGTGCGGGAATGCGCTCTCGCAACAGCTGGCGGACCGTCTCGCTGAAGGCCCGCATGGTGAGCTTCATCTCCACACTTTCGGGGATGACGTTTGAGGCGGAGCCGGCATGGATCGAGCCGACGGTCGCGACCGCCATATCCTGCGGGTCGACATTGCGCGAGACGACGCTCTGCAGGGCGGTGATAAAGGAGGCCGAGGCGAGCACCGGATCGACGGCGCGGTGCGGTTCGGCGCCGTGGCCGCCCTTGCCGATGATCTTGATCACCGCCTGATCGACCGAGGCCATGGCGGGGCCGCTAACGAAGCCGAATTGTCCCGCGGGAACACCCGGCCAGTTGTGCAGCCCGAAGACCGCATCGACAGGAAACCGTTCGAACAGGCCTTCCGAGATCATCTTGCGGGCGCCGGCGCCGATTTCCTCAGCGGGCTGGAAAATCAGCCGCAACGTGCCGCTGAAATTGCCGCTTTCGGCGAGATAACGCGCGGCAGCGAGCAGGATCGACGTATGCCCGTCATGGCCGCAGGCATGCATGACGCCGGGGTTGCTGCTGGCATAGGCAAGACCAGTTGCCTCCTCGATCGGCAGCGCGTCCATGTCGGCGCGGATGCCGATCCGCTTTTTCCCCTCGCCGCGCCTGAGGGTGGCGACGATGCCGGTTCCGGCAATGCCCGTCGCCACCTCATAGCCCCAGGAGGAAAGGCGGGATGCCACAAGCTTGCTGGTCCTGAGCTCCTGGAACGCAAGCTCCGGATATTGATGCAGATCGTGGCGAAGCGCGATGATCTCGTCGAGATAGGTGGCGATGCCCTTGTCGACAGGATCGTTGCTGCTTGGGTTCTGGGCGATGATGTTCATGACGGTTCGTCGGCGCCTCAGGCGCCGACAGCCTTTCCGCGCTCGACCTGATCTGCGCCCGCCGTGTAGCGKCTTTCACGGAAGGGCAGACCGAGATGGTCGCGCAGCGTCTCGCCCTTCAGGACGGGATCGAAATAGCCGCGCTGCGTGAGGATCGGCAGAACATATCTCGAGAAATCGTCGAAGCCCTCGGCGATGACAGGGAAACCGAGGATGAAGCCATCGGCAGCGCCATGGTCCACCCAGCGGATGATTTCGTCGGCGATATGCTCCGCCGTGCCGATGAAGGGCGTGCGCGGCGTTGCCGAATCAAGCGCGACCTGGCGGAGCGTCAGACCTTTCTCCCGCGCCGTCTTCTTGATGCGGTCGGTGGTGGCGCGGAAATTGTTCCTGCCGATATCGCCGAGTTCGGGGAATGGCGCGTCGAGCGGATAGACGCTGAAATCATGATGATCGAAGAAGCGGCCGAGATAGAGCAGTGCCTCCTCTGTGGTGACGAGGTTGCGAATCGCCTGATACTTGGCTTCCGCCTCTTCCTGCGTCGCACCGACGATCGGCCCGATACCTGGATAGATACCGACTTCCGCGGCACTGCGGCCATGGGCAATCACGCTGTCCTTGAGCTGGCGGTAGAAGGCCTGTGCTTCTTCGAACGGCCCGCCATTGGTGAAGACCGCGTCGGCATGCTTGCCGGCGAGCCTGATGCCGGAATCCGAGGCGCCGGCCTGGAAAACGACGGGTTGGCCCTGCTTGGAACGGCCGATGTTGAGCGGCCCCTCGACGCGGAAGAAACGGCCCTTGTGGTTGAGGCGATGCATCTTCGTCTTGTCGACAAAGACGCCGGTCTCACGATTGCGGACGAAGGCGTCGTCGTCCCAGGAATCCCACAGGCCCTTGATCGCATCGATATAATCCTCGGCGATCTCGTAGCGCAATTCGTGTTCGGGATGTTCGCGGCTGTAATTGCGCCCCGAGCCTTCGAGCGGCGAGGTCACCGCATTCCACCCTGCCCTGCCGCCGCTGATGAGATCGATCGAGGCGAACTGGCGGGCGATGGTGAAGGGATCGCTGTAGGAGGTCGAGACCGTGCCGACGAGGCCGATCTTCGAGGTCGAGGCGGCGAGCGCCGAGAGAATGGCGATCGGCTCGAACCGGTTGAGGAAATGCGGAATGGACTGCTCGTTGATGTAGAGCCCGTCGGCGACGAAGGCGAAAGCGATGCCGGCCGCCTCCGCCTTGCGCGCCGTCTTGACGAAGAAATCGAAATTGACGCTGGCATCCGCCGGTCCGCTTGGGTGTTTCCAGGCATTCATGTGACCGCCGGGACCCTGCAGCATGATGCCGAACGTGACGTGTTTCTGAGTCATGGGATCAATCCTCCTTGGAAACGATCAGGCGACGAGGGAAAGCCGCTCCTTGGCGAGCAGCTCGATGGAAGCCAGGCGCTCGGCAACCGAAAGCGCCGGCGTGTCCAGCACGAACTCCTTGACCCCATAGCGGCGGTGAAGTTCGTCCAGCTCCTTGCGGATCTGCTCCGCCGTGCCATGCAGCACGCTAGGCACCTTCTCCTCGATGCCGTAATCGGTGACGCCGGCCTGGCGGGCGAATTCGGCCGCCTGCTCCTCGCTGCCGACATTGACGGTCTGGCCGTTCGGCAGGAACACCTTGACGATGCGCAGATTGCCGACGCGCTCGCGGGCATAGTCCTCGCTTTCGGAGGCGAAGGCGGCGAGCGCCAGGATCGGGCGCTTGCCGCCGGACGCCCGCTCATAGGCCTCGAAGGTCCTGCGCAGATTGTCAGGATCGCCGTTCAGGTGACCGGCGAAAACGAGTTCCCAGCCCTTCTCGGCAGCGAGTTCGGCGCTTTCGACACTGGCGCCGAGCAGGAAACGCTCAGGCGCAGTCGGCGGGAAAGGCGTTGCCTGCGCGCCGTCGTAATTCGGGTCCGCAGCGAGATATGTGTTGAGATCGGAAAGCTGGCTCGCGAAATCCGGCTTTCTGGCCGGATCGACGGCAAGCTGCAGGGCGCGTGTCGAGAGCGGAAAACCGCCCGGCGCCTTGCCGACACCGAGATCGACGCGGCCGGGCGCAAGCGATGCCAGAAGATTGAAGGTCTCCGCAACCTTATAGGCGCTGTAGTGCTGCAGCATGACGCCGCCGGAACCGATGCGGATCCTCGATGTCCTGGCGAGAAGATAGGCGATCARCGCCTCTGGCGCCGAGCTCGCCAGATTGGACATATTATGATGCTCGGCGACCCAGAAACGGTGATAACCGAGTTCCTCGGCCCGGCCGGCAATCTTTACCGTCGCCCGCAGCGCATCCGCGGCCGTTAGACCCTGTTCGATCGGGCTTTTGTCGAGAAGACTGAGGAGGTAGGTCATGGCACCACGATCCGATCCTTGGTTGCAAAGTGTAGTCTATAAAATCAGTAGACAAACTCAATTATAAGAAATGACATTCTCTTTCGAACGCGTTGCGTGAAAAAAGCGGCCGCACCCAAGATGGAAAATCGGATGCTGCGAATGTGTCTCGCCGCCACTGAAAGGCTTCTTTCAATCGACCACTTGATGGTCTATATTCTGGTCGAAAGGGAGTAGCCGAATGAAGCTGTCAGAACAGGTCAAGCCGATCAGCTATCTCAAGGCGCATGCGCCCGAGATCATCCGGACATTGAAGGATAACCCGCAGCCGGTCGTCATTACGCTTCACGGAGAAGCGAAAGCTATCCTTCAGGACGTCGGCCAATATGAAGAAACCCAGGAGACACTGGCGCTCCTGAAGGTGCTGGCGCTCACCAACCGGCAAATCGAGGAGGGCAAACTGCGCCCTGCTGCGGAATCCTTTGCGCGCATCCGCAAACGTCTGGCGGACAGCCAATCCTGATGCCATATCGTGTTCTTTTCGCCGAGGATGCGGAACGCGACATCGAAGATCTCTATCGCTTTATCGCCGGTCGCGACGGCGCCGAGACGGCAGAGCGCATTCTGACGGAGATCGAGAGCGCCTGCGCCGAGCTTGAAGAATTCCCCGCCCGCGGAAATATTCCGAAGGAGTTGGCGGGGATCGGAATTTCCGAATATCGGGAACTGCACCATAAGCCGTGGCGCATGATCTATCGGATCCTGGGCACGGACGTCGTCGTCTACTGCGTCGTAGACGGACGTCGCGACATGCAGAGTTTTCTGGAGCGAAGGCTCATCCGCGCCTAGCCACACGCTGCCCACACGGAGGCTGAACACTGTCCAACCTTCCGTCCGGCCGGCGCATTTGGCCGCAGAAGCGCCATCAGCATCAAGCCGATCGCGAATTCTCCGTTTTCGCTTCCCTGTCGGTCAAACCCTGGACGGCGAACGCAATGCTCACCGCGCGATTCACGGCCGCCGCAAGAACGGACATGTGGGTCTCRCCGGCATAAAGCTCGAATTCGGTACGCAATCCGTCGGCGGCCCCGTCTAGTCGCTCCGCCATCTCCCGCGCCAGGAGGACAGTCCGCTCCGTCTTCCTCTTCTCCAGACGCGCAGGGGCATCCTCGTTCCGGTACTGGAAGGGTGCCAGCTCATCGCCTTCGTGTTCTCCGGCAGACAAATGCAGGAAGGGTGCATTTCCCGGTATGACTTGACGGCGCGCCTCATTCTTGAGGATTTCACCGTTCTCCCAATAGATGGTCGGGCTGGCCGCAATCCAATTGGCAAACAGACCTGGACGCTCGAACAGGCCATAGAGAGTAAAGAGGCCACCGAAGGAATGTCCGAAAAGCGATCGGCGCATCGGATCCAGGATCACCATCTCTGCAATCCGCGGTATAAGCTCGTTCTCGATGAAATCGAGCAGCTCACCGGTCCCGCCGATGACAACCGGCGGACCGCCCTCAACGAAGGGCGGATAGGATTTAACCGGCGGGGGCCCCAGGTCCCAAGACCGGCGGAGCGGATCATAGGGCTCGTCGCACGGGTAGCCGATCGCCGCGATCACCCCCCAGCCGACATTCGTTCCCGTGGGATAAGGTGCCTGCGTGACCAAGCTGGCAACCGCGAAGGGGAAAGTGGCGTTGCCGTCGGTCATAACGAGAAGCGGCCATCCTTTCGCCGGCGGTCTCTCTGCCGGAATGGAAAGGAATATGCGATAGGGCTCGCCGCCCGCGGCAGGAGCCAGATCGAAAAAACACGTTCCGGGCATCGAATAGACGCTGGTAGGATTAGTCATGAGCATGTTTTCTGATGTTTGAAGAAAGGGACAGGGAAGGGAAACTGATGTCGGTGTGGTTCATGGGCGGGTTTCAGAGCTTTCCAGGTCGGTGCAACTCTTGCTGATATCCCGACTTTCACGAAAGCGCATCATGGCGATCACGGTTCACGTTTACAGAGGCTGATCTAACCTAGTTCCAGGCATGATTTGAAGACCCGGAGCTATCGAGCCGTCGGTCCCGCTGTTCGATGGCCGGCCGCGACATTCAACGCGGGGTGCGACATTCCGGGAGAAGTCCAATAAAGCGCCGCTTATTCCGGCATTGAAGGTCATGAACTCGTGGAGGACGCCTTTGCGGAAAACCTGCTCCTCTCAGGAACTCCCCGGTCGCCCATTTGTTTTACATTCTGCACCACCCGGAAGTTTTCCAAGGTGCAGTCGGCGACAGTGGAACTGATCCATGGACATGACGCGCATCCGAGATCGCATGGTGGAGCACCACGTTACGCGTCGTGGCATTCGCGATCCAAGTGTGACCGAAGCGATGCGCACGGTGCCGCGCGAAAAATTCGTTCCTCCGGGCTCCGAGGAATTCGCCTATGAGGATGCGCCCCTGTCGATCGGCGAAGGCCAGACAATCTCGCAGCCGTTTATCGTGGCTTTGATGCTCGAAAAGGCCAAACTGGATGCCGGCGACACGGTGCTCGAGGTCGGAACAGGTTCCGGCTACGCTTCAGCCCTTCTGAGCCGGATAGCCAGGCATGTCTACTCCATCGAGCGCCATGAAAGACTGGCGCTCGAGGCCAAGGAACGGTTCGAGAAACTGGGATACCGCAACATTGACGTTCGCGTGGGCGATGGCAGCAGGGGCTGGGCGGAAGCCGCCCCCTTCGACGCCATTATTGTTTCTGCAAGCGCACCAGAGGTGCCATCCGCCTTGAGGGAACAACTGGGGCTCGGAGGGCGGCTCATCATCCCGGTCGGCCGCGGTGATGGGCAGCGCCTGAAACGCCTCACGCGCACCGGCGCCACCGCATTCGAGGAAGAAGATCTCGGCGGGGTACTCTTCGTTCCCTTGATCGGCGAAGACGCCTGGACCGCTTCCCATCCGATGTATACGGCGACGGCCCCCTCATTGCCGGGAACGGTTGCCCCCGAGCCAAGCTCTCCGCAAGACGTACAGGGAGGGGGAATCGGAAAGATAGACGCATTGCCCACGCTGCCGGAAGGTGTGCTCGATCATAGCGAATTTCAGCAACGGTTCTGGGCTGTTCAACGTTTTTCCTGGATCGTTTTTACGCTTCTTCTGCTGACCTGCTTGCTGGGTCTGCTTGGAAGAGGCGGTCCGTTTTCGCGGCAAACACTCATACTGCCCGAAGGGTCCGTGGACTTTCCCGTCATCTCCCGATGGAATGCTCCCGAGGATATGACGGTGACCTTCACGCCGTCGTCCGAAGACAGGATATTCACGATAGATCCCGCCTTTCTTCAAACCTTTTCGATCCAAGGCGTCGACCCGCCCCAAAAAGCGACCTTCGCGCGCGCGGGCCGGATAGGCTACGTGTTCCCCGCCGACCCGGCAGGGCCGACGCAGATCGTCTTCCGTCTGCAAACGCAACTCCCCGGCCCTCTTCGCGCCACCATTGGCATGGGCGGGGAGACCCGCACCCAATCCACTTTCATCTTTCCATGAGGACAGCACGGTGGATGCGGTATTACGCGGACTGGCAATCTATTTCACCCTGCTCGTGATCATCCGCTTGTCGGGAAGACGGACATTGGCCCAGATGACACCGTTCGATCTGGTGATCGTGCTGGTGATCTCCGAAACCACCCAGCAGGCGATGCTAGGCGATGACTTCTCGATCACCAACGCCGTCATCTTGATCCTCACACTGTTTACGACCGACATCGGCCTGTCTTACGTGAAGAGGTGGTGGCCTCGCGCAGCTCATATCATCGATGGCGTTCCAACCATTCTGGTGACGGATGGCGTCTACGACGAACGCGCGCTCAGAGGCGCCCGGCTGCAGAAGGAAGACGTCATGCAAGCGGCTCGAAGCCAGGAAGGCATCGAGAGCGTGGGGGAGATAAAATTTGCGATCCTCGAAGTAAGCGGCAACATCAGTATCATCAAGAAGCAGAAATCCGGCTGACAATTGACGACGAAGGAGACATCCAGAGTTAAGGGCATGAACTCTCTACCATTTTTGAGTTGATAGCCGCTTGGAATGCGCGTCAGAAGGATAGGTCGAGCACCCTGCCCTCGAACAGACGGTCCCGGGAGCCTTCGAGATGCGCCTTCATCAGTCTTTGTGCATCGTCAGGCCGGCCATCGGCGATCGCCTTGTAGATGGCGTTGTGCTCTTCGTAGACCTGTTCCAACCCTTGGCGAGGGCCGAGCAAAGAGAGACCGTGGAGATGCATGCCTACTGCGATATGGGCCTTCAGCGCATCGATCGAGGCCGTGTAATAATGATTGTTGGCAGCCTCCGTCACCGCGCGGTGGAAGAGAAAATCGGCGTCGGTGCGATGAAGCTGGTGGCTGGTCGCCTCACGCAGATCCGCAAGCGCGCTGGCGATCTTCTGAATGGCCTGCTCATTGCGGCGTTTTGCGGCAAAATAGGCCGCCGCCGGCTCGATCGTCAGGCGGAACTCGTAGCAGCGCTGGATGTCGGCGATCGTCTTGACCGGTGAATAGGCAAGCTGCGTCGTCGGCGATCCATGCGCACTGACGAAGGTGCCGGCGCCCTGCCGGGCATAGACCATGCCCTGATCGCGCAGGCGCGCCAGCGCATCGCGGACGATCGGCCGCGACACACCCAGCATCGAGGCAAGCTCATGCTCGCCGGGAAGGCGGGAATCCGGCGGATAATTTCCGCCGCGGATACGCTCGAGCAACTGGTCGAAGACGCGATCGACCAGCTTGACGGCCTTGCCGCGTTCGGGCTTGCCCGGTGGGCCGGCTTCCGCGTTCAAAGATTCGCCATTCACTTCAGCCACGTCATTCTCCCCGGCGGTATCTTACTATGCCGCCCGATTCCAAAGAACCAGTCTTAGCAAACTATCGGGATTGCCGAAGCCCCCCGACTTCACGGCGCACCGAAAATGCCGCCCGTCGGCTGCCGTGACTTCGAACCACGGCACGCCAGCTTCGATTTCGCCCTTCGGCACCAGCACCCTGACATCAAGCGCCTGGAAAACGGCAAGCGCTGTATCGCCGCCTCCGACCATCAGCATGTCAGGCCTGGTATCGTCGATGGCCGTTTTGACGCCAGCCGCAAAATGGCGGGCGACAAGTGCCGGATCGGTTGCCATATCGCCGGTGCAGCGCAGCAACGCCGGCAGCGCCATGCCCTCCCCGCCTTCGACCTGCCCCATCGGCGCGTCAACCACCATACGCAGAACGCCCGAGGCTTCGAGCCGGTCCATCTGGGTAGCGGTAATCGGGTCGCGCGAGCCAAAGGCGAACAGGGTACGCCGGGTCGCCGCAAACTCCGGCACCGATTGCCGCCCCGTCTCGCCGAGTTGACGGGCAAGTGCGGAACCCAGACCCCGTGCGCCGACCGCAAGCGTCAGCCGCCAGTCATGATCGGCAACGATCTGGTCGAGATCACTATCGTCCTCCGCATCGGCAACGGCAACATTGCCCGCACGGCCCTCGAACAGATCGGCGATCGGCAGTGGCTTGTCGACGCCGCGGCCGACGACACAGCCTCTACAGGTCACACGCTCCTGATCGGGAATGGCGGGCGCCACGAGGATAGTCTCCATGCCGAGCGCATCGGCCAGCGCCAGGCTTTCCGCCGCGACATTGCCCTTCAGCCGGGAGTCGATCTTCTTCATCACGACCGCGGGCTTCACGCCACGAAGTGCCGCGGTCGCGAAGCGGACCCTCTCGGCAGCTTCCGGTTCGCCGAGCGCGCGAGAGGCGATATTGATAACAACAACGTCACAGCCTGTGGCGATCGCATCCTCTGCGGCCTCGACATCGACGGCGACCGCAACCGAAAGGCCGGCTTCGACGAAGGGCGTTCCGGTATCGAGCGCACCCGTCAGATCATCGGCGACGATAACGGCCTTCAGCGTCATGCGGTCTGTCCGGTGTTGACGGCGTGACAGGCGACGAGGTGGCCGGGCTTCGCCTCCTTCCACGCGGGAATGACCTTGCTGCAGACATCCATGGCGATTGGGCAGCGCGTGTGGAAACGGCAGCCCGACGGCGGGTTCAGCGGGCTCGGCACGTCACCCTGCAGGATCTGGCGCTGACGTGTGCGCTCATGCTCGGGATCGGTCTCCGGAACGGCCGACAGCAGCGCCCTGGTATAGGGATGCAGCGGATTGTCGAAGAGTTCCTCGCGGGTGGCAAGTTCGGCGAGCCGCCCGAGATACATGACGCCGACGCGGGTGCTGATGTGGCGCACGACGGCGAGATCATGGGCGATGAAGAGATAGGTCAGCCCGTATTTGTCCTGCAGATCGAGCAGCAAGTTGATGATCTGGGCCTGGATCGACACGTCGAGCGCCGAAATCGCCTCGTCGCAGACGATGAATTTCGGCTGGCAGGCGAGCGCGCGGGCAATGACGACGCGCTGGCGCTGTCCGCCGGAAAGCTCGTGGGGGTAACGCTGGGCAAACCGCGTGGACAGGCCGACATCGGTGAGCAGCGTCGCCACCCTCTCCTTCAGTTCCGCCTTGGTGCAAAGCTTGTGGAAGAGGATCGGCTCGCCGATCGCCTCGCCCACCGTCATGCGCGGATTGAGTGTCGAATACGGGTCCTGGAAGACGATTTGGAGGTCACGGCGGAAGGGCCGCATCTGTTTTTCATCGAGCGTCGCGAGATCCTGGCCCTTGTAGACGACCTTGCCGCTGGTCGCCTTGTAGAGGTTGAGAATGGTGAAACCGGTCGTCGACTTGCCGCAGCCGGATTCGCCGACCAGGCTCAGCGTCTCGCCTTCCATGATGTCGAGATTGACATTGTCGAGCGCATAGACGGTCGCCGAACGCTCACCGAAGGCGCCGAGCTTGACGTGGAAATGCTTGACCAGGTTTTCGACCTTGAGCAGCGGTTGAGCACCCATCATGCGGCCTCCTGCATTCTCTGGACGACGAAACAGGCAGCGCGGTGATTGCTGCTGCCGCTCAGCGGTTCGAGCTGCGGCACCTTTTCGTGGCAGATGTTTTCGGCAAGCGGGCAGCGCGGCGCAAACGGACAGCCCTTCGGCCGGCGGCCAGGCTCCGGCGGCGTACCGCCGATCGAGCTCAGCCGGCTTGCCGGCGGGTCCGAGAGCTTCGGGATCGATGACAGCAGGCCGCGCGTATAGGGATGGCTCGGCCGGGCATAGAGTTCGTCGACCGGCGCATCCTCGACCACCGTGCCGGCATAGAGGACGGCGACGCGATCGACGAGGCCGGCGATCAGCGCCAGGTCATGGGTGATCCAGACGACCGACATGCCGAGCTTGGTCCTGAGATCCTTCACCAGATCGACGATCTGGGCCTGAATGGTGACGTCGAGCGCCGTCGTCGGTTCGTCGGCAATCAAAAGCTTCGGATTGCAGGCAAGGCCGATTGCGATCATCACGCGCTGGCGCATGCCGCCGGAAAGTTCGTGTGGATAGGCCTGCAGGCGCTCTTCCGGGCCAGGAATACCGACAAGGCGCAGAAGCTCAACCGCACGTCTGCGGGCCTCCGCCTTTTTCATTCCGCGGTGATAGATCAGCGGCTCGCAGATTTGGTCACCGACGCGCATCACCGGATTGAGCGAGGTCATCGGATCCTGGAAGACGAAGCCGATCTCGCCGCCGCGCACCTTGCGCAGCTCTCTATTCGACATCGTCTGCAGGTCGCGGCCGTCGAATGTGGCCGATCCCTTGGTGACTTTGATCTTGTTTGGCAGGAGCCGCATCAGGCTGAGCATCGTCAGGCTCTTGCCGCAGCCGGACTCACCGACGACGCCAAGGGTCTCGCCCCTGTCGACATGGAGATCGATGCCGTCGACGACGATGGCGGGGCCGTTGCGGCCATCGATTTCGACTGTGAGGCCCCTGACATCGAGCAGGCGGTTGGTGTTTTTCGTGTCCATCATTTGCTGCCCCGCGGATTGAGCGCGTCGTTGAGACCGTCGCCAAGGAAGCTGAAGGCAACCGAGGCAAGGCCGAGCACGGCCGCCGGAGCGGCGAGAAGGTGGGGATAATGTTGCCAAACACGCAGGCCGTCCGAGATCATGTTGCCCCAGCTCGGCGTCGGCGGATTGACCCCGACGCCAAGGAAGCTGAAAGCACTTTCCAGCACCATCGCCGTACCGAGACCGGCGCTGACCGAGACGATCAAGGGCCCCAGCGCGTTCGGAATGACATAACGCTTGATGATGATCCAGTTCGATAGGCCGAGCGCCTGGGCCGCGGTGATATAGGGCCGGCTGCGGATCGACAGCACCTGGGCGCGGACGAGACGGGCGTAAGGCGGCCAGGAGATCAGCGCCATCGACCCGAAGACGAGAATGAAATCCACCCACATAGTTTCGCGGTAGAAGGGATTGAGGGTCGCGAGGTAACGCGCCTCCATCCATTTGCTGATTGGTGACTTCAACGACGCGTTGATGACGACGACGAGCAGCAGGTTGGGAACCGACATCGTTACGTCGGTTAGCCACATGATGGCGCGATCGAACGGATTGCCGAAGAAACCGGCGACGGCACCGAGCACGAGACCGATCAGCACGGCAAAGACGGTGACGATGACGGCGACGAGGAAAGCGGTGCGCGTGCCGAAGACCACACGGCTGAAGACGTCGCGGCCGAGATCGTCGGTTCCGAAGAGGTGGCTCATCGACGGCAGGACGTTTCGGGCGTTGAGATCCTGGCTCAGATAATCATAAGGCGTGAGGTAAGGCCCGAAGATCGCCGTGAAGGCGAGGATCACGACGACGACAAGGCCGAAGATGGCGAGCCGGTTGCGCTTCAACCGATACCAGGCGTCGCGCCACAGGCTGACCGGCTCTTCGACGGTTTCGATGGTGGAAAGAGGGATGGCGGACATGGTCAGCGGCTCCTTCTTGAATCATTGGCGCGTGGATCGAGCAGCGGATAGAGCACATCCACCAGGAGGTTCGAGACCATCACCAGGAACGATCCGATCAGCGTGATCGCCAGAATGACGGGATAATCGGAATTGATCAGCGCCTGCACCGTCAACCGGCCGAGGCCCGGCAGGCCGAAGACGAGTTCGACGAAGATTGCGCCGTTGACGATGGTTATCATGATCAGGCCGAGCTGCGTGACGACAGGCGTCAGCACCGGCCGCAGGATATGGCGTAACGCCACGATGATCTCGGGCACGCCCTTGGCGCGGGCGGTCCGGACGAAATCCTCCGACAGCACCTCGATGACGGCGGCACGCGTCTGGCGAACGATCAACGCGATCGGCTGGAAGGAAAGAACGAGCAGCGGCAGCAGGATACGGACATCGAGGATGCCGCCCCAGCCGTAGGGCACGCTCGCACCCGGCAGCAGCACGATGAGGCCGACCATCAGCAGCGGACCGGCGACATAGGCCGGGATCGCCCAGAGGAAGAGTGCGGAGCCTAAAATGGCATAGTCGATGCGCGAATTCTGGTTCAGCGCGGCGATCATGCCGAGCGGGATCGCGACGACGGCGGTCAGGATGATGGAACAGAGGGCAAGCTGGAAGGAGACGGGTGCGGCGGCCGAGACCATCGCCCAGACGGAACGGCCCGATGTCAGCGAGTTGCCGAATTGGCCGTGTAGCAGGTTCCAGATGTAAAGGCCGAACTGGACGATGAAGGGTTTGTTGAGGCCGGCACTTTCGCGAATGGCTTCGATGCGCTGCGGATTATAGGCAACGTCGCCCGGCGCGCGCAGGAAGATCAGCTTGATCGGATCGCCGGCGCCATAGAAGGCCAGCGCGTAAACCGCCAGCATCACCACGAGAACGGACGGAATCCAGATGGCAAATCGGGTTAGCACGTAGCGCAGCAAGGCCACCTCCCACCTGTTGTTCGATGCGTTCCCGCTTTTGGCTGCGATCGCATCTCTTCTTCTTGAAACTTGCGCGAAGGCCTTGCGGCCTTCGCGCGGTTTATTGCCGACAGGGACGGTTTCCGCCGATCAACCGATGGAAATGTTCCAGGGTTCGACGACCTGCCAGTCAAGGTTCTTTTCCAGGCCCTTGACGTCCTTGGTGGCCCAGCGCGACATCGCCTGAGAATACCATGGAATGAAGGCCCAATCCTCACGGAACGCCTTCTGAGCTTCCTGTGCGAGAGCAATGCGCTGCGGATCATCCGCAGCCTTGGTCGTCGCTTCGGCAAGGGCACTGTCGACCTTGTCGTTCTTGTATCCGCCGAGCTTGTTCTGGGCGTTCGACGAGGTCGAGGCGATGCTGCCTGCCAGATAGGAGACGGCATCCGGCACGCGTGTGCCGACGTCGTCGCGGAAGATCTGGACCGAGTTCTGATCCGGACCGGCATAGGAGTCCTGCTGCGGCTTCATGTCGACGGCAGTGATGCCGAGATTCTGGCGCCACTGCTCGGCAATGAACTGGGCGGCAGCCTGAATGGCCGGCCCCGAGATGCCGACGAAGAGGATCTTCGGCAGGCGCTCCGGACCGCCATAGGTCGATTCCGCAAGCAGCTTCTTGGCAGCTGCTGGATCATAGGGATAGGGCTCGAAGCCGGAATTCTCCGCACCCGGGACCGAGTTGAGGATCTGGTCCGCCTTCTTATGCGGCCCGTCGGGATAGGAGGCCTTGAACAGGCCATCGCGATCGACGGCCATGATCAGAGCCTGGCGAACCTTCGGATCGTCCATCGGCGCACGAGAGATGTTGAACCAGAAGTGCTGGCTGGTCGGGATCAGCGGGCCGGCGGAAAATTCCGGGCCGAGATCCTGGATAATGGTCGAGGTGATCAGTTCGGTATGGGCGTTGAACTCGCCCGACTTGATGAGCGAGGTCGCGGTGACATTGTCCTCGATCGAGGTGATATCAATGCGGGCAAGCTTTGGCTTCGGTCCGAAGAAGTTCTCATTCGGCTCGAAAGAAAGCTTGCCGGCATCGATATCGAGGCTCGTCAACTTGAAGGGTCCGGAGAAAACCGGCTTACTGTCAGGCTTGTACCAGTCGGTGATCTCCTCGCCGTCGCTGCCGCGCGACTGGGACGCCTTGGTGATCGGCGCGATGTGGTTTGCAAGGCGCATGAAGAAGATCGGGTCTGCAGCAGCCAGCGTCACGACGACCGTTCCCTCGTCGGGTGTCGCGACACCTGTGAGCTCGTTGCCGGAGCCGGCGGCGATTTCGGCGTAACCCTTGACCCTGCTCAGCACCTGGTCGGCGCGCTGGTTCTTGGTGTTCGGCATCGAGGAGACTTCCCACGACCCCTTGACATCGGCCGAGGTGATCTTGCTGCCGTCGGAGAAGACAGCCTTCGGGTCGAGCTTGAAGGTCCAGACAGTGTTGTCGGCCGATTCCCAGCTGGTGAAGACGTAGGGCTTGATATTGCCTTGGCTGTCGAAATACATCGGCGATGCCCACCAGATCGAATTCCAGCGGAACGTCCTGCCGCCGCCGCGCAGCGGCGACCAGTCCTGGTCGAAGGCCGGATTTGCGACCTTCAGGACCTGGCCTTCATCGGCCATAACGATGCGGGCATTCATCCCGAATACGGTGAGGCCGACGCCGGCTGCAAGGCCGAGCTTCAGCGCGTTACGACGTGATATATTGGTTTTATCCGATTGATCAGACATGGCATTCCTCCCAGAGTGAATTCGGCAGCGCTCTCCCTGCACCTGCCAGGCGCAGCACAATCCGTTCCGTATCGTTCTCTCGTTATTGTAAATATGTCAACAAAAAATCGCAATTTCGATCAGAACAAAATTTTCCTCTAAAAATATATAAGTTATAACAGATAGATAACTTTTCGAAGCTGCATCACAGCATTTTGTCTTCTTGACAAAAGCGCGGCGATGGAAAAGTTCTTTGCACTCCATCGCGACAGACGAATGACAATTGGAATGCGCAGCCGGCCGGTTCGAACACCGATCCCCAGACAGGACGCGCCGAGGAGGGCGAAATGAGCCATCACAGGATTACAGGCGTTTTCAGCGCCTCCGCAACGCCACTGACGGCGGACAACAGGCCGGATTTCACACTATTCACCGATCATTGCCGGCAGTTGCTGGCCGAGGGATGCCACGGCGTGGCGCTGCTCGGAACCACGGGCGAGGCCAATTCCTTCTCCGGAGCCGAGCGCCGCGCCATTCTGGAAGCAGCACTTGAGGCCGGCATTCCTGCTGACAGGCTTCTGCCAGGCACGGGCGTCGTCGCCATTCCCGAGACCGTGGAACTGACCCGGCACGCGCTGTCGCTTGGCGTCACCAAGGTGGTGATGCTGCCGCCCTTCTACTACAAGGGCGTCTCTGACGACGGTCTCTTCGCCGCCTATTCGCAGGTGCTGGAAAAGGTCGCCGACACGCGGCTGCAGGTCATCCTCTATCATATTCCGCAGGTCTCAGGCGTGCCGCTGTCCATTCCGCTGATCGGACGGCTGATTGCGGCGTTCCCGGAAACGGTCGTCGGCATCAAGGAATCTGCCGGCGATTTCAATAACATGCAGGCGATCATCGCCACCTATCCCGGTTTTTCCGTGCTGGCGGGCGCCGACCCGCTGTTGCTGCCGTTGCTGAAAGCGGGCGGCGCCGGCTGCATCACCGCAACCTCCAATCTGGTGGCGAATTCGTTGCGCACCGTCTACGACCATGTCCATGACGAGGCGCGCGCCGCCGATGTCGAGGCGGCACAGGCCCGCATCAACGCCTATCGCACGCTTTCCAATTCCTACGTCCAGATCCCGACCATCAAGGCGATGGTGGGACTGAAGACCGGCAATCCCGCTTGGAGGCGCACGCGCGCGCCGCTGATGCCGCTCGGCGATGCTGACTATGCCGCGCTCGCCGAAAGCTATGCCAAGCTGCCTTGAGGAGATCCGCCATGAGTTTCACCGGCCTGCCTCCGGAAGCCGTTCCGGCCCTGATGACCGGGGCCATGACCCCTCACCCCACCGTCGAGGGCCGTGCGGAGGCCTATCTGCCCTCCCCCTGCATCCAGAACCATGCCGCAAATCTCGCCTTTCTGCCCGACGGCACGCTGACCTGCGTGTGGTTCGGCGGCACGATGGAGGGCATGGGCGACATTTCGATTTACATGTCGCGGCTGACACTTGGCTCCGAGCGCTGGTCGGAACCTGAAAAGATGAGCGACGACCCGGAGAAATCCGAACAGAACCCGTTGATTTTCAACGCTCCGGACGGAAAAGTATGGCTGCTCTATACCTCGCAGACTTCCGGAAATCAGGACGGTTCTGTTGTCAAATGCCGGATTTCAAGCGATGGCGGCCAGACCTTCGGCCCGGTCCAAATCCTCTGCGACAGCCCTGGCACCTTCGTTCGCCAGCAGATCGTCGTGAACGGTCGGGGCGACTGGCTGCTTCCGGTCTTCCGCTGCGTCGGCCTGAACGGCCAGCGCTGGAGCGGCGATGCCGATACGGCAGCCGTGCTGATGTCACGTGATGGCGGCGCGAGCTGGCAAATGCACGATATTCCAGACAGTATCGGCGCGGTGCACATGAACATCCTGTCGCTTGGCGGCGACGGGATGATCGCCTTCTACCGCAATCGTTTCGCCGAAAACATCCTGTCCAGCCGATCATCCGACGGCGGCGAGACCTGGAGCGCACCCGAGGCCGCTGACCTGCCGAACAACAACTCCTCGATCCAGGCCGCAATCCTGAATGACGGAGCAATCGCAATGGTTTACAACCATTCGAATGCCGCCATGTCGGATGCGCGGCGCCAGTCCCTCTATGACGAAATCGAAGGCGGCGAAGCTGAAGAGACCGCTGTTGTTGCGGGCAACCTCCGCAAGGCCGTCTGGGGTGTTCCGCGTGCGCCGCTGAGCCTTGCGATATCAAGGGATGGCGGCAAGAGCTTTCCGCATCGCGTGGATCTCGATACCGGCGACGGTCTCTGCCTGAGCAACAATTCGAAGGATTCGCTGAACCGCGAATTCTCCTATCCCTCGATTGTCCAGGGCGGCGACGGCACAGTCCATATCGCCTACACCTATTACCGGCGCGCCATCAAATATATCAGCCTCGCTCCGCAATCCCTGCCGTAAGCACAGCGGTAGCCGGGAAATTGGAAACCTGCGTCCGATCGCTTGCGAAAAGATGCAGGATGCCAACGGCTTTGGGTTTACTGGCGGCAGAAATTGACAACAGGATCGGATTATTCGCCGCCGTGGCAAAGATGATGACCAGCTGCGCCTGAAATGCTGTTTTCATCGATGCAGCTCTTATAACGCATTGATATTTTTATCGATAGCTACACGTCTACGCTAGCCTGAAGCGCGACAGATCGCGCATCGAAAGATAAAAAATTCCGCCCATTGGAATGCTGGCTTGACATTGATCTTACAACTTTACATTAAAGAGGGCGAGGATATTGCCGCAAGATCTTGCAGGGAGGACTGGTTCATGGCCAGCTTGGATTCGCCAATCACGATAGTTCGGCCGCATCGGATCGAATTCGGCGTCGGCACGGCGGGAAAGCTGGGCAAATGGGCTGATGAAAAGGGCTATCGGCGCACRCTCGTTATCTCCGATGCCTTCAACGCTTCGCGCATCGACGTGCTGGAGCTGAAGTGCGAGGTTACGGTCTTTGCCGACGTGACGCCCGAACCGGATACAGCCAATCTCGAAAAAGTCCTGGCGGCGGCAAATGCCGCCGATGCCGAGCTGATTGTCGGCTTCGGCGGTGGCAGCGCCATGGATCTGGCAAAACTTGCGGCAGTGCTTGCCGGCTCCACCCAGAGGCTGCACGAGGTCGTCGGTCCGAACAAGGTGCATGGGCCGCGCAAGGTAGCGCTTGCCCAGGTGCCGACGACATCGGGCACCGGCAGCGAGGCCGGCATTCGCGCGCTCGTCACCGACCCCGCGACGATGGCAAAGCTTGCGGTGGAAAGCCTGCATATGTTGGCCGATATCGCCGTCATCGATCCGGCCCTGACCTTCAGCGTCCCTGCCCGCACGACGGCGGCCACCGGCGTCGATGCCATGGCCCATTGCGTCGAGGCCTTCACCAACCGCAAGGCCCATCCGATGGTCGACATCTATGCGATCGAGGGAACGCGCCTCGTCGGCAAATATCTCGCCCGCGCCGTCAAGGACGGCAACGACGCCGAAGCGCGCGCCGGCCTCTCGCTCGCCTCGCTCTACGGCGGTTTCTGCCTCGGCCCGGTCAATACCGCCGGCGGCCATGCGCTTGCCTATCCCCTCGGCACGCGCTGGCATGTGGCCCATGGCGCGGCCAATGCGCTGATTTTTCCGCATGTTCTCGCCTTCAATACACCGTCGGCGCCTGAGAAAACCAAGGCGGTGATGGAAGCGCTTGGGCGTGAAACCTCCGGGAACATCACCTCCGTCTTCGATGCGGCTTACGCCTTCTGCGCCGAACTCGGCATCGAGATGAAGCTTTCCGGCCTCGGCGTGCCGGAAACCGATCTCGACGCCATGGCCGACGACGCCTTTGCCATTCGCCGTCTGCTCGATAACAATCCGCGAGATCTGTCTMGCGCCGACATTCGCGCGATTTATGCTGCTGCCTTTTAAGCGGTAAGGTTTTTTAGAAGGGACTTGATCGATGGACAGAAATGCGAAAGTCGCCGTGACGCTCGGCGATCCGGCCGGCGTCGGCCCCGAGGTGATCGTCAAGGCCTTGGCAGCCCTTCCGAGGGAAGAGCGCCGTGATTTCGTGATCGTCGGCAATGTCGAAGCGCTGGAGCGCGCCGACCGCGTCACCGGCGCCGGGCTGCGGTTCGGGCCCGCCGATGCACCCAGTGACGACAGGATCGCCGTCGACGAGGTCGCGCTCGGCGCGGCCCTACCCGAGATCGGCAAGGTCAGCCCCGTCGCCGGCGATGCCTCGGTGCGCTATATCACCCGCGCCGTCGATCTCGCCATGTCGGGGCAAGCGGATGTCATCGTCACCGCGCCGATCAACAAGGAGGCGATGAACCTCGCCGGCCATCACCATGACGGCCACACCGGGCTTCTCGCGCATCTCACCGGCTCGAAGAGCTCCTTCATGCTGCTTGCCTCCGAGCGGCTGAACACCATCCACGTCTCGACCCATATCTCGCTGAAGGGTGCGATCGAGCGCGCCAAGACCGAGCGGGTGCTCGCCACCATCGAAGCCGGCCACAATCACTTTCTGCGGCTCGGCCGCAAGGCGCGCATTGCTGTCGCCGGCCTCAACCCGCATTGCGGCGAAAACGGCCTGTTCGGCACCGAGGACATGGAATTCCTGGCGCCCGCCGTCGAGCAGGCGCAGGCAAAAGGCATCGACGTCGTCGGGCCGATCTCGGCCGATACGGTGTTCGCCCGCGCCTATAACGGCGCCTTCGATCTTGTCATCGCCCAGTATCACGACCAGGGCCATATCCCGATCAAGCTCGTCGCCTTCGACACCGCGGTCAACGTCTCGCTCGGCCTGCCGATCGACCGCGTCTCGGTCGACCACGGCACCGCCTTCGACATTGCCGGCACCGGCAAGGCCAACCACGTCAACATGCTCTCTGCCATCGCCTATGCTAGGCTGATGGCCCGCTCGCCGCGGCGGGAAGTGTGATCGCAATAATTCGAGAGGAGCGTTGGCGGCCAGCGCCGCAACCTTGCGTCGTCGGTCAAGGAGGCAGGTGCGGCGCGAACCGTATCGATTAGGGCCATCAAGGAGACGTGGGCGATCACCTCTTGGGGGCAGCCCGCCGCGACCGGCGTGGTTGCAAGAACAACCTGCGGCGGTTGCCTGACCTGCTGACATTCGTCGCGGCGGCGAACCCAAATGCCGTGAAGGCTAAGCACGACCTGAGTAGGGGCCGCCTCGAATGAGCCGAGCACTTCGCCACGGCTCTGGCCTCGATCGCTGGCTTACTGGACACCGGACGCGACACTCCTTAGTCGCCTGAGCAAGTTCGGCAATCGGAGAGCGCCGTGAAAAAAGGGCTCCGAAAACCGCAGTGGTAGCAAAGCCCGAAAAGATGCTGAACGGCACTGGCTGGATATCCGGCTTGCTAAGGGCATCGGGTCGCGAGGTCACTGCCATGACCAAAGAATAGCAGTTCCTCAGATTGTCAACGACTTAGCCCGGACAGCGGTGTCCGGGCTTTTGCGGTCGTCCCAGGTGTGATGCTTCCGGTCCTCGGTGAGATTGATGCCGTCTGGCTAGGCGGCGGAACACTTTGCCGTCCCCTCCCTCCCATCAGACCAATTTCTGAAGGATTTAGATTGTACAACTGCATCGGAAATTGCCCGTTTTTATAGATATTTCTCCTGCCACCTTGTTCTGCGGCGAGAATTGTTTAGAGGTGAAAATTGGCGACAAGGCAATAAAATCACAGACGGCATTATCACAATCTTAAGTAATTATTCGAATACGTTAACAAACCTGTAAGAGATGCCTAGACTATCTTGATATCGATAAATAGAAATATGTCACACATTACACGATTTTATAATTTAAATTGCCCACACATTTATTGGAAATAGTAAATAAATACCTGGATGACATCGCGGTCTGGGCGGAAATATATGATCACGCCCAACAGAGCGCCGGATCTTGTTTTTCCAAAGACAAGACAACAAGGGCTTGCGCGCACATTTGCATTTCCATAATGTACGTACTTTCGCCGTTCCTGACTGTGATTACATTAACTTTTATCGCTGGGTTTGATGCAACTCAGCCTAGACAAACAAGAGAAAAGACTCTACCGC
>NZ_JBFUAY010000068.1:0-27557 GCF_056406015.1 Rhizobium sp. P1_E1
ATCCAGGAATGAGCGGCGTAGTTGGTAAGCCACGCGCCTTTCTCCAGCGCCACGGTCTTCAGCAGCGGATTGGAGGGACCGATAGGGCTGATATCGCTGGTGATGCGATAGCCACCGACGCCGATCCACGGGAAGAGGCCGCCGAGTGCGAAAAGCACGATAACGGCAAGGGCGGCGATGCTGCCATAGGTTCTGGCACGCACTGCGACCGGGCCACTCGACTTCAACACCAGCCAGGCCGCACCATGCATCGTCAGCATGGCTAGTGAAAGCAGGCCGCAGAGCAGAGCATAGGGGTTGAGCAGGGCGAAGAACGAGCCCTCGTAGAAGATCCGCATATCGTCGGCAAAGCGGAAGGGCACGCCCTGTAGCACGTTGCCGACTGCGACGCCGAAGATCAGCGACGGCACGAACCCGCCGACGAACAGCGCCCAGTCCCAGCCGCTCCGCCAGCTGGCGCTTTCCCGCTTCGACCGGTATTTGAAGCCGACCGGACGCAGGATGAGCGCGAAGAGGATCGCGAACATCGCCAGGTAGAAGCCCGAGAAGGACACCGCATAAAGCGGCGGCCAGGCAGCAAAGATGGCGCCGCCGCCGAGGATCAGCCAGACCTGATTGCCCTCCCAGGTGGCGCCGATGGTGTTGATCGCCACGCGCCGTTCCGTATCGGTCCGGGCAACGAAAGGCAGAAGGGTGCCGACGCCGAGATCGAAACCGCCTGTTGTCGCAAAGGCGATCAGCAGCACGCCGAGCAGCAGCCACCAGATGAGACGCAGGGTTTCATAGTCAATGAGTTCGTGAAGGATCATGGCAGGTCACTCCGCGGCCGGGACGAGGGTTTCGGAAACCAGAACCGCTTCCGGCTCGTCGTCCGGCTCCGGTCCTTGCTTGATTGCCTTGATCATCAGGCCCATCTCGATGACGATCAGCGTCGTGTAGAGTGCCGCAAAACCGATGATGGTCAGAAGCACGGTGCCGGCGCCAAGGCTGGAGACGGCGGCGGCCGTCGGCAACACGCCTTCGATCACCCAGGGCTGACGGCCGAACTCGGCGACGACCCAGCCGAGTTCAATGGCAACCCAGGGCAGGGGGATCGCCAGCACGGCAATCTTCAGAAGCAACGGATATTTGTCGAGATGGCGGCGCGCCGACAGCCAGAAGAAGGTGGCGGTCAGCAGGATGAAGAAGATACCGAGGCCGACCATGATGCGGAAGGACCAGAAGAGCGTCGGCACGTGCGGGATCGTATCGCGCGCAGCCTGAACGATCTGCTCGTCGGTCGCCTGGCGCGGATCGTCGACGTAGCGCTTCAGAAGAAGAGCATAACCGAGATCATGGCCGAGATCCTCGAAGGAGCTGCGCACTTCCTGCGCAACCTGGTCCTGTGCCGGTGCCGAACGGATCTGCATCAACGCGTCGTAAGCCTTGATGCCGTCGCGGATGCGGGTTTCGGCCTGCTGTTCGAGCTTGTCGATGCCGGGGATTTCGGTCGTCAGCGACCGCGTGCCGATCAGGCCCATGACCCAGGGAATGTGCACGGCAAAATGCGTTTCGCGCGCTTCCTGGTCGGGGAAACCGAAGGCGGTGAAGGCCGCCGGCGCCGGTTCCGTCTTCCACATGCCCTCGATTGCCGCGAGCTTCATCTTCTGGTTCTCGGTCGCGAGATAACCGCTCTCATCGCCAAGGACGACGACCGAAAGCGCCGAAGCGAGGCCGAAGGAGGCGGCGACCGTCATCGAACGCTTGGCAAGCTCGATATGCCGGCCCTTGATTATATACCAGGCCGAGACGCCGAGCACGAAGATCGAAGCGCAGACGTAACCGGCCGATACCGTATGGACGAATTTCGCCTGGGCCACCGGGTTGAAGACCACATCGAAGAAGCTTGTGATCTCCATGCGCATCGTCTGCGGGTTGAGCGCCGATCCCACCGGGTTCTGCATCCAGCCATTGGCAATCAGGATCCACAGCGCTGAGAAGTTCGAGCCGAGCGCCACAGCCCAGGTGGCGACCAGATGGCCGACCTTCGACAGTTTGTCCCAGCCGAAGAAGAACAACCCGACGAAGGTCGCCTCGAGGAAGAAGGCCATTAGGCCTTCGATCGCCAGCGGCGCACCGAAGATGTCGCCGACATAATAGCTGTAATAGCTCCAGTTCATGCCGAACTGGAACTCCATGACGATGCCGGTGGCGACGCCGATCACGAAATTGATGCCGAACAACGTGCCCCAGAATTTCGTCATCTGTCGCCAGATCTGGCGGCCGGTCATGACATAGACGGTTTCCATGATCGCCAAGAGCACGGACAGGCCGAGCGTCAAGGGCACGAACAGGAAGTGGTAAAGCGCCGTCAGCGCAAATTGGAAGCGCGAAAGTGCTACGATATCTAGTTCCATACTTTCTCCCACGGTCCCACGCGGTACAGGGCGTTCCTCAGCGCCGACGGCGCGTGAGGGCATGCAAATCTTGCTCAGTCCGGCCGAAGCCGGTCGAGCGCCTTTTCGAACGCCGCCTCTCCGCGGCGCGAAATTTCTGTGATGCGACCGCCTTCGATGACCGCGATGCGGTCTGCGATCGCAGCCTCGCGGCGGATATGCGTGGCGATCAGCAGCGAGCGGCCCGCCGCCACTGCCGAGAGACGGCGGAGCACGTCGCGGGCGGTGACGCCGTCAAGGCCCTCTGTCGGCTCATCGAGCAGCCAGAGTGGCGTGTCGCGCAGGAAGAGCCGGGCAAGCGCCAGCCGGCGCGACTGGCCACCGGAAAGGCCGAGCCCGCCTTCGCCGAGCGGCGTATCGATCCCCCCCCGCATGGCCTCAATATCGGCAAGCAGGCCGGCAGCAGCGAGCGCTTCGCGAAGGCAGGCCTCACTCGCATTGGGGTTAGCGAGACAGAGGTTGCCGCGCAGGCTGTCTTCGAAGAGCTCCGTCCGTTGCGTCAGCAAGGTCGTCGCCATCGCGGCAACACTTCCCGTCCTTGCCGGCAATTCGCCGGCAAGGAGGGCAAGCAGGCTCGACTTGCCGGCGCCGCTGCTGCCGATGATGGCCAGGTGTTCGCCTTGTGCAAGCGCGAGCTCGATGCCCTGGAGCGCCGGCACGGCGGAGTTTTCATGGAAGGCTGATACGTTCGCCAGCGAAAAAGCGCATCCCGGCAACGGCGCCGCCAATGCTTCAGGTGCCGCCGCGACGGCAAGCCGCGGCGCGATACGCCTTGCCGCAAGCAGCGTCCTGCCGAGTTCCAGGGCACCGCGGCGCAGCGCAGCGAAGGGTTCGACTGCCGCAAAGGCGACGAGCAGGCCGAGTGCGGCGACAGGGGCGGTGATCGCCTTCGTTTCCACAAGTGCTGCAACGGCAAGCAGCGATGCTGTGAGCAGCAGGGTCGAGACAAGGCCGAAGCCGAATGTCAGGCGGGTCTCGACGCGGTTCAACCGGTCGTCGGCGCGAGCGGCGTAACGATCGGCCGCGGTAATCGCCTTCCTCTGCGCCGCAAGCCGGCCGGCCATCAGCAGATCGGTCTGGCCAGCGACAAGATCGATCGTTCGAGACCGCAGCGCCTCGATGCCATGGGCGCGTTGGCGGGCATGCTTGCGCGCCGCCCGGCCGGCGATCAACGGCAGGCCGAGGCCGGCACCGGCGAGAAAAAGGCCGAAGCACAGGCCGAACAAGGGATGGATCAGCCCCAGCACGAGGCTTGCCGCCAGTGCTGCACCGATCGCGACAGCAGCCGGCACGAGGATGCGCAGGTAGAGGGAATCGAGCGCATCGATATCGGCCGTTAGACGGAAGAGCAGCCGTGCGGGACGGTGTGCTAGCGCGCGGGCAGTACTCGGTTCGGCAAAGCCGCGAAACAGCCTTTCGCGCAGGGCGGCGAGCACGCCGAGCGTTGCATCATGGGTCGCAAGCCTTTCGCCGTAGCGTGCGACTGTGCGGACAATGGCGAGAAGGCGGATGCCGGCTGACGGCGCAAAGACGTCGAAGGTGATGGCGACAGCGGCCGAAAGGCCGGCGAGCGAGGTGGCGGTGATGAACCAGCCGGACAGGCCGAGCAGGGCGATGCCAGCTGTCACCGTCGCCGCCGAAAGGGCTGCGCCGAGCAGCAGCGCACGCCGGCGCTCGGCAAGGAACAGACGCAGGATCGGCTTGAGGTCTGCAGCAAATCCGCTCATTCGGCCGCCTCCCTCATGACGATGTCTGCATCGACGCGCATGGCGCGATGCATGCGGGCGGCAAGCAGCGGATCGTGAGTCGCAACGATCAAAGTACGGCCCCTGGAGAGCGAAAGCAGGCTCTCGGCAACCTCGGCGGCTGTGGCGGCGTCGAGATGCGCCGTCGGCTCGTCGGCCAGGATGATCCGCAGACGCGGGTTGCAGGCGGCCCGCGCGATCGCAAGCCGTAGCGCCTCGCCGCCGGAAAGCCCGATCCCGCCTTCGCCAAGCGGCCGGTTGCCATAGGCGGCGGCGACCTTTTCGAGCCTGGCGGCGCCGAGCGCATCCGTCACGTCGCCACTTGAGATACCGGGCCTGCCGAGCGCGATATTGCCGGCGATGGTGCCTGCGAAAATATGCGGTCTCTGGCCGATCCATGCCATGCTGGCCCGCAAGGCGGCAGCGGTGTCATCCGCAAGTTCCATGCCGCCGATGACGATGCGTCCGCCGGTACAGGGCGTCAGCCCTGATATGAGCGAAAGAAGCGTCGACTTGCCGGAACCGCTTGCGCCGAGAAGCGCCAGATGTTCGCCGGTCGCGATATCGAGGTTGAAACCGTCAAGGATCAACGGCTCGGCGGCGTTGTAACGGAAATCAACATTCTCAAGACGGATGGCCGGCGCTTCGACGACGGCAGATGCTGCTGGCGCGACTTCGGCTGTTCCTCGGATGGACAGGCCGCCGGCAGCGAGGGCGTCCAGGGCTTTCAGCGCCGCTTCGCCGGCCGCCCGATCGTGCCAGACAGCCGACAGTTCGCGCAGGGGCTCGAAGAAGGCCGGTGCGAGCAGCAGGATGAACATTCCCTCGGTCAGGTCGAGCCGGCCTACCCAAGTGCCGAAGCGGATCTCGCCGAGCAGGCTGAAACCGACATAGACGGCAATCATCGCTACGCCGAGTGCGGCGAAAAGCTCGAGCACCGCCGAGGACAGAAAGGCGATCTTCAGCACCGCCATGGTGCGCGCACGCAGCGACTCCGCCTCCGACCGCAGGCGCAGTGCCGTTGCATCGACTGCGTCGAGCGCACGGATGGTCGCCAGTCCGCGCAGCCGATCGAGCAGGAAGCCGTTGAGGCCGCCGGTGGCGGCGAGTTGCCTTTCGCTGGCCGCCTGAGCACGCCAGCCGATCAGCGCCATGAAGATAGGGATCAGCGGCGCGGCAAACAGCAAAACCAGCGCGGCGACCCAGGAGACCGGCAGAATGAGGGCAAGGATGATGAGCGGCACGAGGCTCGCCTTCATGCGCGCGGGCTGGAAACGGGCAAGGTAGGGCACGATCAGTTCGGCCTGTTCGCCAAGCACGCTTGCGGCTTTGCCGGAGGCAGGCCGGCCGTGATCGATGGGCGACGACATGGAAAGTGCCGCGGCGGCAATCTGCCGCCTGCGGCTGAGCTCAGCGCGAGCGGCTTGAAAGGCCAGGCGGCCGCCAGCTGCGTCGAGACAGCTTCTCGCAAATCCGAGGGCGAGGATGCCAAGGGCTGGCCAGAGGACGTCATGCAATCCGCCGCCATCGGCGATGCGGCCAACCGAGACGGCCAACAACCCCGCCTGCGGGATCCAGACGGCAGCGGCCAGCGCCTGCAGCATTGCCGCTCTGCGCAGCCCCCCTTTCGCATCATCTGGACCGGTGACGGGCGAGACTGTATCGCCGTCCGGCAACGGCTCGGCCGCTTGTCTGTCCCTCGCGTCGAAGAAAGCAGTGCCCATGGCGCTAACTCTTGTTCGCAGGATTCGGCCGGCGGCTGCGGCCGAGCGAAACGACCCGGTCCTTGGCCTCCAGAAGCTTGGTCACTTTCGCGCCCAGCGAGAGTAGCGTTGCAAGCCTTTCTGTTTCAAGTTGTTTTACGTCCTCATACCAATGCGTCAGCTGCTCGATCAGCGTGTGCATCTCGCTCATGCGTTGCTGCGCATGCCGCTCGGCTTCGCTGGCCGGCCGTTGCATCAGGATCTCACGCAGAACCGACAGCGTCGGATCGACTTCACGCTTCTTTCTCTCTTCGGCAAGCGTCCTCAATATCTGCCAGACATCATCCGGCGTGGTGAAGAAATCGCGGCGATCGTCCGGCTTGTGTTTCAGAATGACGAGGTTCCAGGCCTGCAGTTCGCGCAGGCTCATCGACACATTGGAACGCGAGATGCCGAGCGACTCGGCGATCTCCTCCGCGCAGACCGGCGCGGGCGAAACGAAGAGCAGGGCATAGATCTGGCCGACCGTGCGGTTGATTCCCCAGCGCGATCCCATTTCGCCGAAATGGAGAACGAAGGACTGGACGAGAGGCGGAAGGTTCATGGTCATTTCCGTTGCGTCTGTGATTTCAGAAATTTCTGAAATCACTATACTGACTTTCGCGTCTCGCCGGCAATCGGCAAGGCAGGCCTGCGTCAATTTGGATATCCCTTCGTCGATCGTTGGCTAGATATAGCCGGGTGCGACGTGGCTGGATTTGACTTGGGTCAAGTCCACAGCACTTTGCAGCGATGACACAGAAACGCCCGGCGGTGCGTTACGCATGCCGGGCGTTCTGTCGAATCGCGATGTCTAGGCCGCGCCTAGTTAATGCCGTCAGGCTCAGATCAAGCCGGCCAGGATGCCGACGCCGGCAATGGCGGCAATGCCACCTGCCGTGCGCGTCACGAAGACGCCCTGGCGTTCACCGGCGCGGCCGATGATGTAACCAATGGCGAGACCGGCGACATGCAGCAGCGCGGTCGCGGCCATGAAGCCGGCGGCATAGGCGGCACCGGCGGCATTTTCCGGCATTTCGGCGCCATGTGCATGACCGTGGAAGATGGCAAAGAGGCCGACGATGCCGAGTGCTGCGGCCAGCGGCGCCTTGACGTTGAGCGCAACGATGGCGCCGAGGACGACGACGGAAAGCGCGATGCCCGTTTCAACGAAGGGAACAGCAATGCCGGCAATGCCGAGAGCACCACCGAGTGCCATCACCAGAACAAAGGTCGTCGGCACGAGCCAGGTGGCGCGGCCGCCGAGCTGAAATGCGAAAACACCGACCATCACCATGGCGAGGACATGATCGAGGCCAGACATCGGATGGGCAAAGCCATGGCTGAAGCCGGCAGCTTCGCCGATGGCGGGATGGGCGGAGGCGACGGCTGGAAGCGCTGCGGCAGCCAAGGCAAGCAGGCCGCTCTTGATTGCTGATTTCATTGCTCGATTCCCTCGTGAGTTTTCGAATATCCTGCGGCGGCCGAACACCAGCATGGTTCCAAGTCGCGCGCATTACGCTAGTTCAAAGAATTCTCGCCGTCAACGAAAACTCCATGAAATACAAGCCAATTCAAGTGCTTATCTGGTAGGCAGATGCCGCTTTCGATAGCTCCTTCCAACGCCCAGCGACTCAAGATCGAACTGGAAACGGTCCCCCACAGAGGCTATCAATCGTCCGGCAGAGACGGCGCRGACCGCCGTGATGGAGGAGACGCCATGACGAATACCAAACGGGCGCTGGCGATCAGCGCGCCCGAGCCGCGCACGCTCGATCTGATCTTCAGCGACAGCGCGCGCGCCGAACTGCATGCGAAATATGAGATCGTCGAGGCCGATCCCGAGAACATCGCCGGTCTCGGCGACGAGATCCTCGGCAAGGCGCGCTACATCATCGGGCAGCCGCCGCTTTCGGCCGACACGCTGGGACGTATGCCGGCCTTGCGCTCGATCCTCAATGTCGAAAGCAATCTTCTCAACAACATGCCCTATGAGGTGCTCTTCCAGCGCGGCATCCATGTCGTGACGACAGGCCAGGTCTTTGCCGAGCCCGTCGCCGAAATCGGCCTCGGCTTCGCACTGGCCTTGGCGCGCGGCATCGTCGATGCGGACGTCGCCTTCCGTCAGGGCACCGAACTCTGGGGCGGCGAGGGCAATTCGAGTGCGCGGCTGCTCGCCGGTTCCGAGATCGGCATCGTCGGCTTCGGCGATCTTGGCAAGGCGCTGCGCCGGCTCCTGTCCGGCTTCAGGGCCTGCATCAGAGTGTTCGATCCCTGGCTGCCGCGCTCGATCCTCGAGGAAAACGGCGTCGAGCCGGCAAGCCTGGAGGACATCCTGACGAAGAGCGATTTCGTCTTCGTCGTCGCCGCCGTCACCAGCGAAAACAAGGGATTTCTCAGCACGGAGGCCTTTGCCAGCATGCGCAAAGGCGCGGCCCTCATCCTCCTCAGCCGCGCCGATGTCGTCGATTTCGATGCGCTGATGGCGGCCGTTTCCTCGGGCCACATCGTCGCGGCGAGCGACGTCTACCCGCAAGAGCCGCTGCCGCCCGATCATCCGGTGCGAAGCCTGAAGGGTTTCATCCGCTCGGCGCATCGGGCCGGAGCACTCGACAGCGCCTTCAAGAAGATGGGCGACATGGTGCTCGAGGACATGGACCTGATGGATCGCGGCCTGCCGCCGATGCGGTGCAAGCGGGCGGAACGCGAAACAGTCTCCCGCATGCGTTCCAAACCGGTCGCGGTGAATTAAAGCATGTCGCGCAAAAGTGTGCGGCGGTTTTGCGATAACGACATGCGTGAAAATTAGAATCTAAAGCGCAAGGAGCGGATCTGAAAGATTGCGACGCGCTTTAGAGCAAAATGCTGATTTGGCGCGTCGCGTTAGGCGGCGCGCTGTTCGGCACCCTGGATCGCCGCAAGCTTCCAATCGGCGCCAGACCTGCGCACGAAGGTCCAAACCTCGGTGCTTTCGCTCGGGCGGCGGTCGTCGCCGGAAACCACGCGGCCGCTGTCGCGTTCGACCATGGAGTCGATCGAGGAATAACGCATAGCGAGCGTCGCATATTCCTGGCCGTCTTCGCGCCAGGCCTCGGCGATGTCGCCCTGCAGCAGCTTGACGTCGGAGACGCGGTTGCGCACGCCGTTGGTAGCGTTTTCGCCGAGTTCCTCGGCAAGATAGGACATCGCCTCGGGCGTCGTCAGCCGGCGCAAGGTGCCGTAATCCTCGGCGCCGTAAGCAGTCTGCACTTGGGTGAGCAGTTCCTCGAACTGATCGAGATCGGCCTGCGCCAGCCCGATCTCGTCGCTCGGTCGATTGCCGCGCGACGGCTGGCCGGAACCGGCGCCCGAACCGATCGTCGGGATCTGGAAGGACGAATTGTTCGTGGGCGACATGTTATAGGACTGGCTCTGGCCGCCGACGCCGTAGGAAGGCTGGCGACGGTTGGCGAAATAACGCATGGCGAGCATGACGGCGCCGCCGATCAAGACGATCTGCAGCAGCATGCCGAGAAAACCGAAGCCGCCGCCGAAACCGTGACCGAGCAGCATGCCGAGAAGGCCGCCGGCAATCAGGCCGCCGATCATCGAACGGCCGAATCCGCCGAAGAGACCGGGGCGCTGAGCGCCGAGGGGCTGTTGCGCGGTAGCAGGCGCGGTGGTCTGCGGACGTGGCGTCATCGACCTTTCGATCGGTGCTGCGGTTCCAGGCGCGGTGCTGGTGACAGGCGGTGCCTGGAAGGTGCGCGTGCCGCGGCTTCCGAAACCGCCGCTTCCGGCGCGGCGCGCCTCGGCATCGTCAAGGGAAGCAAAAACGGTAGCGCTCGTCAGAGCGGCAATTGCCGCGATCTTGGCAAAACGCGAAACGGCACTTRGCATTCCTGATCTCCTGTCATGCGCAATCACGGCATGTTGAGACCTAATATAGGTAGTCTTTCCGGAGTGTGAAGCTCTTCAGCTCCGTTACTGGCAGACGTCGACCCAGCTGGCGCCAGTCAGCTCAGCCAGCCGTCCGGTTTCGATGCGCACGGCCGAGTTCGTCGAGCCGGCCGCCGGCACGACTTCATCGAAGCGTTTCAATGAGATATCGCAATAGATAGGCAGCGGCGAGGGGAGGCCGAAGGGGCAGACGCCGCCGACCGGATGGCTGGTGACCGCTACGACCTCTTCGGCATCGAGCATGCGCCCCTTGGCTCCGAACGTGTCCTTGAACTTGCGATTGTCGAGCCTTGCCATGCCGCCGGCAACGACCAGCATCATCTGCTCGCCGACACGCAGGCAGATCGTTTTGGCGATCTGGGCCGGCTCGACGCCATGGGCTTCGGCGGCAAGTGCCACCGTCGAGGAACTCTCGGCGGTTTCGATGATTTCGATATCGGGTGCGTGGGCACTGAGAAAGGCGCGGACAGATTCAAGGCTCATGGCGCAATGCTAGACCAGGAAAAGCGCAATTTGAAGCGTAAAAGACGCCCGTCGAAAACCGCCGCTTGCAAGTCGTGCGGACATCGTCATAATAATTTTGCACACGTGCTCAATTATGTCATTCGGCCGTTACGTTCAACCCCTAGAGCGGGATACGCCACGTTTTCGTGGGGTTTCGGAGCGGTCATCATCAGCAGTGCTGACCCGTCAAGAGGCCTCACACTGCTCTTCTAGGGAGACGAAGAAGATGACCATTTTGCCGACACTGAAATCCTTTGCCGTCGTAGCCGCCATCCTGGCGTCGACCTCTGCAATTGCACTCGCCAAGGACGTTCACATCAGCGTCTGGGCCGGCGGCACCGGCCCGAACGACGTCTATCGCCTCGACGCCATCGAGATCGCAGCCCAGCAGCTGCAGCGTGAAGCCGCTCTCAAGGGCGAAGACCTGAAGATCACCGTCGAGAAGAAGCCTTATTCGGCCTGGGAGGACTTCAAGCAGGCGCTGACCCTTGCCGCCGAAGCCAAGACCGCCCCGAATATCGTCGTCAGCGGCCATGAAGACATCGCACCCTGGTCGCAGGCCGGACTGATCGTTCCGATCGAGGATTATGTCGATCTCGACTCATGGCCGCTCAGCGACATCTATGAAAACCTGTTGAAGATCGCATCCTACAACGGCACCGTTTACGGTATCCCGCAGGACGCCGAATCCCGCCCGATGTTCTTCTGGAAGCCTTACATGAAGGCGATCGGTTACAGCGACGCCGATCTGGACGCGCTGCCGCAGAGCGTCCAGGACGGCAAGTACACCATGAAGAACCTGCTCGAAGACGCCAAGAAGATGCAGGACAAGGGCCTCGTCCAGGCCGGCTACGGATTTTATCCGCGCACCAGCAACGGCCCTGATTACTGGCAGTTCTACACCAGCTTCGGCGGCACGATGGAAGAAGGCGGCAAGCTCGTTTTCGACAAGGCCGCGATGACCCGCACCTATCAGTTCTTCGCCGATGCCGTGAAGGCCGGTGTCACCAAGAAGAACCACATCGGCATGCCGGGCGACCAGTGGTGGAAGGAAGTCGCCACCGGCAAGGCCGGCATCTGGGATGGTGGCACTTGGCACTATGCCCGCCTCGTCAACCAGGAAGGCCTGAAGGACTTCTTCGGCAACGTGATCTTCACGCTGATCCCCGCCGGTGAAGGCGGCAAGGCCAACACGCTGACCCATCCACTCGTCTACCTGCTGACCGCAGGCCACGACAAGGAAGACACCGAGATCGCCGCCCAGCTGGTCAAGATCGCCTCCGAGCCGCGCACCAACGCGCTGCATGCGGTCAAATCAGCCCATCTCGGCATCTCCAAGTCGGAATCGACGGTCGACTTCTACTCGGCTGACCGCTGGACCCGCGAAGCCACCGAGCGCCTGCTGCCGCATGCCAATGCCATGCCGAACAATTCCGATTTCGGCAAATATTGGAACATCATGTGGAAGAACCTCGAAGCATCCTGGACCGGCGCCAAGACCGTAGACGCCGCGGTCAGTGATGCAGAGAGCGAGCTGAAGAGCACGCTCGGCGACAAGATCGTCATCCGTTAAGATTGAAGCACTCTTCCGGGCGGCGRCAGCGCCGCCCGGTCGGTCCGCGACGAGGGGGCTTCCATGAAATCGTCCAGAACGCTCGGACTGGTGATGATCGCGCCTGCCGCGATCATGATCATTCTCTTCTTCCTGATGCCGGTCGTTCTGACGGCGGTCTTCTCGATGACCAGCATGACGACGGCGACCGGCATATCCGGCGGTGTCTACCAGATCGCACCGAATTCCCTGATCGCGCTGAAATCGGCGATACCAGACATTGCCGCCGAGCTGGCCGAACCGCGCTACACGATCGACGAGGCGGGCCTCAAGGCCGTCGAAGGACTCGGGCTTGCGCCGGGGATTGCTGGGGAATTGCGCGCCAAACATGCAGGTGAGGTGTTCACGGCACGCCGCGACGTCGAGCGCATGCTCAAGGATCTTGCCGACCGGCCTTCGACGCGCGACGTCAAGCAGATCTCCGAACAGTTCAACCGCTCAGTTCTCAACACCCGCTTCGACAGCAAGGAGCAGCTCTTTTCGGCGCTGGATGGTCTGGGTTTCAAACTGACACCTGAGCAGAAGGAAACGGTCGCCAAGGCCACTTATACCGGCTGGGTTTGGACGACCGACAATTTCGCGCGCATGACCACCTCACCCGACATGGCCCGCGTGCTCTTGAATACCGTGCTTTACGTCGCGCTGGTGCTGATGCTGTTCAATGTCGGCTATGCGTTGCTGCTTGCCATCTGGACGCATTACATGCCGCCGACGCCAGCCTCGATCTTCCGCGGCATCTGGCTCCTGCCGCGCATTACCCCCGTCGTCATCTACGTCATGCTGTGGAAGTGGCTTGCCTGGGATACCGGCTTCATTTCGATCCTGATGGGCAAGTTCGGCTATCCGCCGAAGAACTATCTTCTCGACAACGCCTATAACGCCTGGTTCTTCGTCGTGCTGATCAACGGCTTCATCGGCGCCTCGATGGGCATGCTGGTCTTCTCCTCGGCGATGAAAGCCATTCCGAAGAGCCAGTTCTATGCGAGCGAGGTCGACGGCGCCTCGCGCTGGCAGCAGATCCGCTACATCATCCTGCCGCAGATGCGTTGGCCGATCCTCTTCGTTACCTGCTACCAGACCTTGTCGCTGCTTGCCTCCTTCAATGAAATCCTGCTTGCCACCAATGGCGGACCGGGCAACGCGACCGAGGTCTGGGCGCTCTCCGCCTATCACACTGCGCTCAGAAACTATGCCGGCAATCTCGAATACGGGTTGGGTGCCGCCATGGCGCTGGTGCTCGTCGTCATCGGCGTGATGCTGTCGCTCCTCTATCTGCGCGTCTTCAACTACGGCACGCTTGTCGCCAAGCCTTTGATCGAGGATTGACCATGGCCGAACGATCGCAGCCCTCGGCAAATTATCGCAGCTGGCCTGTCATATCGGCGCTGACCATCGTCAGCCTGCCGCTGCTCCTGATGTATGTCTATCTCTTCCTCGACACCGTGACCGTGAAGCAGGCGGACGCTCTGCTGCCCTCGGGCTTGACGCTTAGTCACTGGCGATTCCTCTGGCAGACGACGGAGGGCAAGGCAAACATCTGGCRGGTGACGCTGAATACATTGCTCTTTTCGGCCTGCACCACCAGCCTGGTGCTCATCGTCTCATCGATGGCAGGCTATGTGCTATCGCGGCTGAACGTCCCGGCGCGCGGCTTCTTCCTTGCCGGCGTCATGGTGCTGCATGCCTTCCCGTCGGTGACGTTGATCATCGCCATCTTCATCGTGCTGCAGATGATCGGTCTCTACAATTCGCTGATCGGCGTCATCCTGGTGAAGGCGGCGATTGACCTGCCGCTCGGCATCTGGCTGATGAAGGGCTTCTACGACACCGTGCCGTGGGAAATCGAAATGGCCGGCGTCGTCGACGGCGCCTCGCGCTTCCGGGTCTGGCGCAGCCTCGTGCTGCCGCAGGTCAAGCCCGGCATCATGGCGCTCGGCCTGTTCTMTTTCCTCTCCGGCTGGGGCGAGTTCATCCTGCCGCAGGTGCTGGCGCCTGGTAATCAGGTGCAGGTGCTCTCGGTCTATCTCGCGGCCTTCCTTGCCGACGACAACAACTATGATTTCAACATGTTCAAAGCGGTCGGCGTCTTCTACCTCGTTCCCGTGCTGATCGTTTACGCGCTCTTCAACAAATATCTCATGAACATCTACGGCGGCGGGAGCAAAGGCTGATGCGCATCCTCCTCGACAATTTTTCGAAGAGCTTCGGCTCCACCAAGGTCATCGAGAACATGCGGCTCGAAGTCGGCAGCGGCGAGATGCTGGCGCTGCTCGGCCCTTCCGGCTGCGGCAAATCGACGACGCTCTTTTCCGTCTGCGGCATCCACCGGCCGAGCGGCGGACGCATCCTCTTCGGCGACCGCGACGTCACCGACCTGCCGAGCCAGGCTCGCAATGTCGGCGTCGTTTTCCAGTCCTATGCGCTCTATCCGCACATGACGGTTACCGAGAACATCGGTTTTCCGCTGAAGGTGAAGGGCATGCCCGCCGCAGAGATCCGCAAGGAGGTCGACCGTATCGCCGCCCTCGTGCAGATCGGCAACCTGATGGGCCGCAGGCCGGCCGAGCTTTCCGGCGGCCAGCAGCAGCGCGTGGCGCTGGCGCGCGCGCTGATCCGCAAGCCAGATGTGCTGCTGCTCGATGAACCGCTCGCCAATCTCGACGCCAAGCTGCGCCTCGAAATGCGCTCGGAAATCCGCCGCCTGCAGCGGGAGACCGGCATCACCGCCATTCTCGTCACCCATGACCAGGTGGAGGCGATGAGCATGTGTGACCGCATCGCCATCATGAAGGAAGGCGAGATCGTCCAGATCGCTACGCCGGCCGAGATGTACAATGATCCGAAGACCGCCTTCGTTGCCGGCTTCCTTGGTAATCCGCCGATCACCTTCCTGCGCGGCGTTGTGGACAATGGCGCCTTCACAATCCCGCAAAGCGAGATCCGCGTGCCGCTGCCCGATACCGTCGGAGCCGCCGAGGGCACGAAGCTGATGCTCGGTGTCCGGCCGGAACATTTTACGCCGGCAGGCGACATCACCGTGCCCGGCAAGATCACCTTCGCCGAAACGCAAGGTCGCGAGAACCTCTACGACGTGGCTCTTGCCGGCGGACCGCTGCTGCGCTCCATCCAGCCGGTGCGCAGCGATGTTCACGTCGGCGACGACGTCCGGTGGGCGATCGACAGCCGCGGCATATTCGTCTTCGACGAAAATGGCAGGAGGCTCTGATGACCCGAGATTTCTCAGCATTTTTCCAGCGTTACGGCTGGCCGTCAGGCAAGGGTCGGCTTCCCTTTTGCATCGGCCATCGTGGCGCAAGCGGCCATGAACGCGAGAACACCCTTGCCGCCTTCCGCCGCGCTGCCGAACTCGGCGCTGAGATGTGGGAGCTCGACACGCAACTGACCAAGGACGGCGTGGTCGTCGTCTCGCATGACGACCATCTCGAGCGTGTCTTCGGCATCGACCGCCGCATTTCCGAAATGACGGCGGCGGAGCTTGGCGCACTTGACGGCGTCGACGTGCCGAGTTTTTCGCAGGTCGCCGCACTCGGCCGCGAGACCGGGACCGGTCTCTATGTCGAGCTGAAGGCGCCTGGAACCGGCATGCGCTGCTGGCGGCACCTTGCCGAGATGAACCAGCGTTTCGCCTGCCTCGGCTCCTTCGACACGGCGCAGGTGCGCGAGYTCAGCGACGCCGCCTGCGATTTTCCGCTCTCGGTGCTGATCCGTGTCGGCCACGATCCGCATGCGCTCGGCGACGAGGCCGGCGCCGATATCCTGCACCTCTGCTGGGAGAGGGCAGGCGAGCGTCCGCAGGATCTGGTGACCGACGCGCTGATGCGCCGCGCCTTCGAGGCGGGCCGCGAGATCGTGCTCTGGCACGAGGAGCGGCCGGCCATTCTCGATGACATCATGAAGCTTCCGGTTCTCGGCATCTGCACGGATCTGCCCGATCTGATGCGGCCGCCTGCGGTTAAGGAAAAAGCAGTTGGCAGACAGGGATAAGGGACCGCGCAAGGTAACTTCCTTCGACGTGGCGCGTGTGGCCGGCGTCTCGCGCGCTGCCGTGTCGCGCGCCTTCACGCCGGATGCCAGCGTCTCGCCGAAGACGCGCGAGAAGGTCTATCAGGCCGCCAAGGAACTTGGCTACCGGGTCAACTATCTTGCCCGAAGCCTGACCAACAAACGCTCCGATCTCGTCGGCGTCGTYGCCGCCGGCCTCGACAATCCGTTTCGCACGTTGCAGATCGAGAATCTGGCGAGAGTGCTGATCGCCCGCAATTTCCGTCCCATCCTGCTGCCGACCTCGCAAGAGGCGGACACCTCGACCGTCATCGGCCAGCTGCTCCATTACGCCGTGTCGGGCGTCATCGTCACCTCGGACGCCCCGCCGACCGAGATCTGCGAGCAATGCGCGGCCGAAGGCGTTCCGATCGTGCTGATCAACAAGGGCAACGACATCCCCTTCGTCGACCGCATCATCTCGGACGACCGCATGGCCGGCCATCTCGCCGCCACCCACCTGATCGACAGCGGCGTGCGAAAGCCCGCTGTAATGGCCGCCCCCGCTATATCCTATACGGCGCGGCGGCGCAGCGAGGCCTTCATCGCACGCTGCAAGCAGCTCGGCGTCGAGGCGCAGTTCCTGCAGATCAGGATCAATGATTACCGGAGCGGCTATGATGCGGCAGCCGAACTTGCCGCAACCGGCATCGACGGGCTGTTCTGCGCCAACGATTACATGGCCTGCGGCGTGATCGACCGCGTCTTGCAGGGCCGCGGCCGTGATGATGCGCCGCCGCTGCGCATCATCGGCCATGACGACATTCCTCAGGCGAGCTGGACCGCTTACGATCTGACGACCATCCGCCAACCCTGCGACGTCCAGGCCGAAAAGACGGTCGACCTGCTGATGAGCCGGATGGCCGAGCCGGACCTGACGGCGCGTGTCGAATTCACGCCGGTGACACTGATCAGAAGAAGGACTGCCTGATGAATTCCGCATTCGACGCCGCTGCCATCCGCGCACGGGCGGAGGTCGCCATCACCGTTGCCCTCGAGGTCGGACGGGAGACGGCCCGGTTTCGGCGCGACTCTGACCTCGGAACCCTCACCGTCGAGAACAAGGGATTGCAGGATTTCGTCACCATCGCCGACAGGAGGGCCGAGCAGGCGATCCACGACGGGCTGCTCTCGCGCTTTCCGGATGATAGTTTCATGGGCGAAGAGAGCGGCGGACGATCGGGTAAGGGCGGCACCTGGGTCGTCGATCCGATCGACGGTACGACCAACTATATCAGGGGCTTCCGGCACTGGGGTGTCTCGATCGCCTTTGTCGTCGGCGGAAAGGTGGAGGTCGGCGTGGTCTACGACGCCGCCGGAGACAARGTCTTTCACGCCGTCCGCGGCGGTGGCGCCTTCAAGGACGGGATTCCGGTCCATGCGGCGGCGACCGCCGATCCAGCCAATGCGCTTGTCATTCTCGGCCATTCCCGCAAGACGAGCTTCGACGACCATCTCGCGCTCTCGCGGCGGCTCCACGAACGCGGCATGGATTATCGCCGCATGGGCGCGGCCGCGATCGACCTCGTTCGTGTCGCCGAGGGTGCTGCCGATCTCTATTACGAACGCCACCTCAATGCCTGGGACATGCTCGCCGGCGCGCTGATCGCCGAAGAGGCCGGCGCTGTGGTGGCGATGCCGCCGGTCGATAGGCTGCTTGCACAGGGCGGACCCGTCATCGCCTACTCGCCGGGGCTTGCCGGCGAATTCGCGTTCATTCTCGACATCGAGGGGCTATAGATACACCTCTCCCACAGACGCGATCCGCCCGATTTGTGAGACTGCGAACTTCGCCCGAAAGTTACGGAACGCCCGTTACGCAACAACGCGATTGCGGCCGCTCTTTTTCGCCGCATAGAGATTCTGATCTGCGATCGCCAAAATCTCGTTCGGAGAATTGGTGGATAGAGTACTACCGGCGACACCGATGCTGATCGTCACATGCAGCCCGTTGCAGACCTCGGACCAGTCCCACCGCTCAATGGCCGAACGCAACTTCTCGCAGATATCGGTAGCGCCTCGGGGAGTGCCGGCGAGCAAGACGACGAATTCCTCGCCGCCAAAGCGAATTGCCTGATCGGTAATGCGCAGCTGGCCGCGCAGTATAGTTCCAATGGCACTCAGGACCCGGTCGCCGATCATGTGAGAGAAGTTATCGTTGATCGACTTGAAGTGATCGACATCCAGCATCGCGATCGAATATGGACGTTTCTCAGATGTCAGCGCTTTAAACCGGCTGTCGAGATATTTGCGATTATAGAGCCCGGTCAGTGCGTCCAGATAGACGGCATTGGCAAGGATATCGGTTTGCTCCTGCAATTTCTGATAGGAGGCCTCCAGCGTTTCTGCGCGCTTCGACTCCGTTTCGGCAACTTCCTTGAACCGTTTGGTTTCATAGTAGATTTCGGCGAGACGTGCGCGCCGCTGGGTACTCTCGGCGCTATTGCGCAAATAGGCCTGGTGGTATTTCTTATGTGCCTCCAGCGCCTGATCGAACTGCCCCAGCCCCTCATAGGCCTGCGACAGATAAAGATAGATCTGAACATAGGAATCGAAACTGCCGCCGGCGTCGATCAGCTCCAGCGCCTCGAGCAGCGGCGACAGGGCTTCCGTGAATTTTCCGGAATTGTTGTAGATCTGGCCCAGGGTGTAGAGATATTGCTGCCTGTCCCGGACATAGCTGTTCTCTTGAAACAGCCGGTAGCGCTCCATGCATTGCAGCGCCTTGTCATGCTCGCCCAGATGGCTGTGGAACTCGGCCTTGTTGCCGAGGCAGATACGAGCAGCCCAGCTGTCGCCGATCTCGGTTGCGATGTCGAGCGCCTGTTCGGTCAGTTCCAGTGCTCTGACCAGCATCTGGTGTCCTTCCTCCGGCCGGCCGAGCGCCTCCGCGATATATCCGCCTTCCGAATGAGCGCCGCCGAGATTGATCAGCCACCAGCATTCATAGGTTCTGTCGCCAATCAATCTGGCGAGTTCGACGGACCTCTCGCTCATCAAGATGGCCCGGTCGGGCTGCTTGTTGTACCAGAAGATAATCCCAACGACGTTAGTCGCCAGGCTTTGTGCTTTCGAGTCTGCYGTCTTGTCGGCCAGATCCAAGGCGCGGGTCGCTTCTTCGATCGCTTCCTCCGGCAAGCCCAATTCCAAGAGAAGCCATCCGAAATACGCGCGGGCGCAGGCTTCCTGTTTGCGCTCCCCGTTCAATTTCCAGAAGTCTACCGCCCGCCGAATATGCGTCAGCCCAAGTTCGGCCTTGCCGATTTGAAAACAGTACCAGGCAATGTCGGTGTCGCATTGCGCGGCGAGCCGATCGTCGCCCCGCGCCTTGGCATCAGCAAGGATTTCGCCGGCCAGTGCGAGTGCCTCAAGCGAACGGCCTGTACATCCAAGATGCCACGCTTCTTGTAAGTTGGGATTTGCCTGCTGAGTAACTGCTTCAGTATCAACAACTTGCATCTCGAACACCAACATTTTTCTGCTGGTATGGATAGCATCAGAAGTTTAAAATGATGCAAATTGCAAAAAGTACGCGACAAGCCCGGAAATAGGCTATCGAAAATCTCTCATAACTTTCGACACCATGCGCCGACGCCCGCTGGTTAATCCGCCATGCGGCGGTCCCAGGCGCGTTCGGTCGCCGGTGCCTCGTCGGTGGTGATCTGATCCGGCTTCAGGGCCATCAGCGCCTGGAAGTTTCGCCATTCCTCTTCGCTGAAGCCGGCCTCCGGATCCTTCAGGGTGAAGGTCCAGGCATCGACGCGTTTGCCTTGCTCCTGGCAGAGCGCGATCATGTCGAGACCTTCCCTGGCGGCGCCTAGGATCAGTGACCATTGGAGGTAGATCGTATCCGGTTCCGTCGGGCCGCGCAGGTCGGCGCGCAATTCCGCCTCGACCGCCCTCCAGCCGCGAGCCTTGCTGATATCGTAGAGCTTGTCGGTGGGGTCGATCCCACGCAGCAGATGCGGAAGCTTCTCCTTGACCGCGACGATGAGATCGAGACTGTCGCCGCTGACGATCACCGAGGCGGCGATATCGCGGAAATGCTCGGCAAGATGCTCAATGCCCCTGGCGCCGATCGCCTCGTAGTCGTCCTTCATATCGAATTGCAGCAGCGCGGCCGGATTCGTCGATTGCATCATGGCGGCGAGATCCTCGCTGAGGATCAGCGGCCGGTCGCCCTCCTGCATCCTGATATCGCCGAGGTCGCCGATGCTCTTTTCGGTGATCGGTCCATGCCCGGTCGTTTCACCTTCGAGGTCCTCGTCGTGCAGCACGACGAAACCGCCATCGGCGCGCACGCGCAGATCGAGCTCCATCGAGGCGCCTGACGCAAATCCCTCCGCCATCACTTCGGCTGAGAACAACGGATCGGCAAACCGCTTGCGCAATCGGTGCCACTTCAGGCGGGTGCGATGCCCCTCATGTGAAATCTCCAGGCCCTGCGCATCCAGCAATTTCGTCATCTGCACCAAGTCTCCGCGATACCACTCTCCTGCCTTGATGAGCCATGATTATCAAGGGCCGGATACGGCTTTCATCGGGGTGCCGCAAAGTTTTCGTCAGGCCGGGCCTAAGCCGGGGCCGCTTGTGGTCGCCGACATGCCTTCCTGATTCGGAGAGCATCGTCTCAGCGACGGTAGGCTGCAGCTATCGCCTCGGAAGCGGCTGATATATCCGAGGGATGGCCGGCCTGCCTGAGGGCCGCGCCATACGCCACGACATTCGAGAGCACCGTCTGGAATGCGGCGCGCGGACCCGTGTGGTTCAGCCGCAGGAGACGGGCCGGCCCGGTTCCGACGCCTTCGGTCAGCTCGACTCCCAACTGCCCGGCGGCTGCGATCAGCGCGGCAGGCGCCAGCGACTCCGGCACCGGCACCGCCGTCACCAGGTTCGAAGCCCTTGCTGCCGGTACCCAGTCCGGGGCGCCGAGCGCGGCAAGCCCCGCCCGTGTCGCCGATGCCGCCAGCGCATGGCGGGCGACGATATTCTCCAGGCCTTCGGCCTCGACGTGGTCGAGCGCCGTTTCCAGCGCGAAGAATTCCAGCGGCGCCGGCGTTCCCGGCAGGCCGCGTCGGCCGCTGTCGACCCAGGTCTTCAGATCGGCCAACGACAAGATCGAATCGCGCGGTGCACCATCTCTGAGAATGAGATCCCAGGCGCGGCGGCTAACCGTAAGCGCGGAGACGCCGGCCGGCCCGCCGAGCGCCTTCTGCGGACCGATMACCGCGATGTCGATGCCGAGATCGTCGACATCGAGCTGATGGCCACCGACCGAGGCGACCGCGTCGACGACGGTGACAATGCCGCGAGCCCGGGCAAGCGCCAGTATCTCGGGGAGAGGATTGAGAATGCCGCTCGCGGATTCCGCGTGCACAAGAGCGAGCACATCGATCTTCGGACCCGTCTGGAGCGCTTTGGCGACTGCTTCGATCTCGATCGGCAGGCCCGGTTCGGCGACGATATCGGCGACCGCCGCGCCACCCCGTCGCAGCCATTGCCCGAACCAGCCGCCATAGGAGCTGGTGATGATGTTGAGTGCTGTGCGGCCCGGGCGCGCAAGGCTGACCGCGGCGGCCTCCAGCGCCACCACCGCTTCTGCCTGCACCAGCAATATATCGTTGCGGCTGCGCAAGATGTCGCCGATTCTGTCGGCAAGGACGGCGTAGCGCTCCGCGGGATAGGAGGGCACGCCATGCAGGGGATTCCAACCAAGATCGGACATGGATACTTCCTTCAGCAGGGATCGGTCACGAGACGGGGGACGGCGGCAACGAGCGCACGGGCAGCCTCGGATTGCGGCGCCGCAACGACCGCCGCTGCCGGTCCGGTCTCGACGATCCGCCCACCATCCATGACGGCGATGCGGTGGGAGACGGCACGGACCACGGCAAGGTCGTGCGAGATGAAGAGACAGGCAATGCCCTGTTCTTTCTGCAGGTCGACCAGAAGCTCCAGAATTCTGCCGCGCACGGTGACATCGAGGGCGGACACCGCCTCGTCGAGCACGAGCAGCGATGGCTTTGTCGCAATCGCCCGCGCAATCGCGACGCGCTGACGCTGGCCGCCGGAGAGCGAACGCACCGGCCGGGCGGCATGATCGGCGGTGAGGCCGACACGCTCCAGCAGCATGACGATCTCGCCGGGGCGCCGGTCCTTCGCCGCAATGCCATGGATGCGAAGCGGATCGTCGAGCACCGTGCCGACGGTCGCCAGCGGATTGAAGGCGGCGAGGGGATCTTGAAACACCATCTGCATGCGCGCCCGCTTGCGGCGCAGGGGCGCACCATCAAGTGCCAGCCAGTCTGCCCCTTCGAAGCGGATCGAACCGGCATCGGACGAGAGGAGCCGCAGCAGGATACGCGATAATGTCGATTTTCCGCTGCCAGAGGCGCCGACGAGACCGAGTGTTTCCCCAGGCGCGATCGTCAGCGACACATTATCGAGGGCGGCAACCTGCCTGCCGGCAGAAGAAAAACCTTTCGACAGGTTTTCGACGGAAAGCAAGGTATCGTTCATGCCGGCACCTCCGCGATCAGCGGCGGCGTTGCGAGGTCGCGATGGCTGGCGATGAGGGCGGCGGTATAGTCGCTTTTCGGCGCCGAAAGCACTGAACGGACGGGGCCCGCCTCGACCAGCTTGGCATTGCGGAAAACGGCGATGCGATCGACGAATCCGGAGGCAAGCGCGATGTCGTGGGTGATGAAGAGCAGCGTCATACCGTCCTCGCGTACCAGCCCGTCGAGCAGGCGGACGATCTCGGCCTGAACGACGACGTCGAGCGCACTGGTCGCCTCGTCGGCGATCAGTAGGGCAGGTTGCGCAGCGATGGCCGCCGCGATCGCCACACGCTGGCGCTGGCCGCCGGAAAGCTGATGCGGAAAGGCCCGCATCGCCTTGTCAGGCTGCGGTATTCGCACCCGCCCGAGTAATTCCCATGCCCTGACATAGGCCTGCTTCCAGCTGAGGCCGAGATGGCGCCTGGCGCCTTCGGCAACCTGCTCGCCGACCGTCAGGACGGGATTGAGGCTGGAGCCTGGATCCTGGAAAACCAAGCCGAAGTCGCGGCCTGGGCGCGGCGGACGACCAAGTCCGGGCCAGAGCATCTCGCCGCCGACCTTCGCTCCCTCCGGCAGCAGGCCGGCAAGCGCGCGGGCGAGCGTACTCTTGCCGGAGCCGCTTTCGCCGATGATCGCCAGCCTTTCGCCGGCGACGATATCGAGATCGACGCCATCGAGTGCGGCCGCGCTATTCCTGTCGCGCCCATAGGTGATCGAAAGCTGTCGCAGGCTGCAGAAAATGCCGCTCATGCCGCCCTCACAACGTCATCGCCAAGCACCTTGCCGAGACCCTCGCTGAAAAGATGGACGCCGAGCACGGTCACGGCGAGGGCAGCGCCCGGTATGACCGAGAGATAGGATGCCGAACGCAGAACGCTGCGACCCTCGGCGATCATCGAACCCCAGGTGGCGATATTGGGATTGCCGAGGCCAAGGAAGGACAGCGCCGCCTCGGTGAGGATCGCACCGGCGACGATGGTGGCGGAGAGCGCCAGCACCGGCGGCAACGCGTTTGGCAGGATTTCCCGGAAGGCGATCTCGGCCGGATGCATGCCGATCACCCTTGCCGAGGCGACGTAATCCTGCTCGCGGATTGCAAGCACCTGCGCTCGCGTCAACCGCGCCGGGTCTGCCCAGGTGCCGAGCGCAATGGCAAGGACGACGACATGCGTCGAGACCCCGATGGTGCTCACGAAGGCAAGGGCAAGCAGGAAAGCCGGCACGATCTGGAAGGCATCGACCACGCGCATCAGCGCTTCATCGACCAGCCCGCCGGCAAAACCCGCCGCCATGCCGACGCAGAGCCCAAGCACCATGGCCGAAAACGCCGCAGCCAGACCAACGGCGAGCGAGGTTCGCGCGCCGTAGAGCAACCCCGCCAGGACGTCGCGGCCGAGCCGGTCGGTGCCGAGCGGAAAAGCCGGATCGGCGAATGGCGCCAGCAGGGCGCGGCCGGCAATTTTCAGCGGATCGCCCGGCGAAATAACGGGAGCGAGCAGCCCGGCCGCAAGCAGGACGAAAAGGATCGCAAGTCCGGCCACACCTTCCGGCGTGCGCAACAGGCGTCGCAGCCAGCTCATACGTCGCCCTCCGAAGCGCCGATGCGCGGGTCGAGTGCGGCATAGACGAGATCGACGAGGAAATTGACCGAGATGACGAGGACGGCGCTGGTGACGACGATGCCCATCAACAGCGGCGCGTCGCGGCCGTTGACCGCCTCCTGCGCCAGCCGGCCGAAACCCGGGATCGCAAAGACGCTCTCGATCACCACGCTGCCGCCGAGCATGGCGGCCGATTGCAGCCCGAGCATGGTGACGAGCGGCAGCAGCGCATTACGCGCCACGTGACGCAGCACGATGCGGCTGCGCGACAGGCCCTTGGCCCGGGCGAAGAGCACGAAATCCAGCTTCCACGCCTCCGCCATGCCGCTGCGCATCACCCGCAGGAACAAGGCGAGATAGATCAGGGCCAGTGCGCTCACCGGCAGAACCAGATGATCTGATATATCGAGCGCGCGCGAAAAACCCGTCTTGCCGGAAGCGATCGTCTCGACGCCAGCGATCGGAAACCAGCGCAGCTTCACCGAGAAAGCGATGCTCAGAACCAGGCCGAGCCAGAAACTCGGAATGGCGTAAACAATCAGCGAGCCGATCGACAGCAGCCGGTCCCGTAGGCTACCCGGCCGCGCCCCGGCAAGGATGCCGAGCGCCGAGCCGAGACCGAAGGAAAGCGCCGTCGCACTGCCCATCAACAGCAGCGTATTGGGCAGCCGTTCAGCGATGAGCGCACCGACCGGCCTGTTGAAGGCGACCGACCAGCCGAGATCGAAGCGTGCGAGCGAGGAAAGATAGAGCCAAAGGCGCGCGAGCATCGATTGGTCGAGGCCATAGCTCTCGCGCAGCGACTGCCTAAGTGCGGCATCGCCGCCGCCGATCGAGCCGAGATAGGCGTCGACGGCATCGCCCGAGGCGGTTTCGAGCAGGAAAAAGGTGAAGATCACCACGGTCAGCAGCACCGGAATGCTGCTGATCGCCCTGCGCCTCAGGAGGATGATTGCACGTTTCACGCCGGACAGGGCCTCTGGAAGAGAATTGCCGCCGATTCTATCACGATTGCAGCGCGGTATCGCCCCAGTTCGAGACGGCCCAGCGCGGATTGTCTGCGACGTTGAGCACGGTGTCGCGCGCGACGGTGATGAACCCCCATTCCGCAACGTTGATCAGCGGCAGATCGCCGACGACGAGCTGCTGGAACTTGCGGTAGAGATCGGTGCGCGCCGCCGTGTCGACCGTCTCGGAGGCCTGCTTGATGATCTTGTCGAGCTCCGGATTGACGTAGCCGCCCTGGTTGGAGAAGGGCACACCATCAGGGGTGCCGGACTGGACGAGAATGGTGGTGGAGATCGCCGGATCGCCACGGAAGACCGGCGGACCGACGGCGAGGTCGAAGTCGTGGTCGGTATAGACTGCCTTCTGATGTGCGGCCGCATCGGCATTGACGATCTCGGCATCGATACCGATCACGGCAAGCGCCTGGCGAAGGTAATCGCCAAACTGGCGGGTCTCGTTAAAATAGGGCGCGGGGCGGAGCTTCAGCGTAAAGCGGTTGCCGTCTGCCCCCTGTTTGTATCCTGCTTTATCGAGGATATCGTTCGCCGCTGCGGGGTTGAAATCATAGGCCGCGACATCTGATGTATAGAACTCCGGCGCATTCTTCGGCACCGGACCGGTCGAGGCCGCGGCGTAACCGAGGAAGATCGTGTCGACCACGAATTTCTTGTCGATCGCCTGCGCGATCGCCTGACGGACTCTGAGATCGGCCAGTTCCTTGCGACGATGATTGATCTCGACGACGAGCTGATAGGTCAAAGCCTCGTAGCCCTTTGAGATCACCTTGATGCCGCCGACCTTCGAAATGYGGTCGAGATCGGCGAGCGGCACCGCGGAGAAGGCGGCAAGCTGGATTTCGTCTGCTTCGAGCGCCGAACCCGCCGCTTCGCGATCGGGCAGCACGCGGAAGACGATCTCGTCGAGTTTCGGCTGGTCCTTGTCCCAATAATTCTCGTTGCGCGTCAGCCGGTAATATTCGCCGGGCTTGTGTTCGGCGAACTTGAACGGACCGGTGCCGATCAGCGTGTTGTTCGCCGGATTGGTGGTGATATCGGTGCCGTCGAAGATGTGCTTGGCGACGACGCTGGTGACGACAGGCAGCGCGTTGCGGATCAGCTGGAACGGCGTCGGCTTGGAGAAGCGGAAGATGGCGGTGTAATCGTCGGGCGTATCGACGGCTTGAAGATTGGCAAAGACCAGGCGGCCGAGATTCTGCAGCGGCTTCCAGACGTTGAGCGCCGAGAAGGCTACATCGACCGAGGTAAACGGCTTGCCATCGTGCCAGGTGACGCCGTCGCGGAGCTTGAAGGTAACGGAGAGGCCATCGGCCGAGCCTTCCCAGGAGGTGGCGAGGCGCGGCGAAAGCCCATCCTTGCCGTCGAACGACGCTTCGGCGAGCGGCTCGATCACCTTGCTTGCGACGAAAAATACGCCGTTCGAGGCGACGATGGCAGGATTGAGGTTCTTCGGCTCGGAATCGGCTGCAACGATCAGCCGGCCGCCGGCGGGCGCGGTCTGCGCGAGCGCCTGCCGGGCGAGCGCCGTCGAGGCAAGGAGCAGGGCGGTGCCCTTCATCAGCGTGCGCCGCGAGATAGATGATACGGTCATGACCCCTCCTGATCGGTGAAATTCGGGTGCCCATATTCAGGGCGAAATGCAAATTGTCATAGAGGTTAGATTCGAATAGTCGGGCTGGGCGAGATATTTTTTGTCACCCAGCCATTATTCGCTCAGCCGTTGGCGGCGACACGTGCGGGCGCGTCGAAGAGATTGCGATAAGCGGCGCCCGGATGTGGCGCGACGAGCCGCGGCCCCGCTCCCCCGAGCTTTTCGCGCAGCGTTCCCTTGGCGTATTCGGTCTTGTAGACGCCGCGCTTTTGCAGTTCCGGCACCAGCAGATCGACCGCGTCCTCGAAACTTTCGGGCGTCACGGCATAGGCAAGGTTGAAGCCGTCGACATCGGTGTCTTCGATCCATTCCTGCATCAGATCGGCGACCGTCTGCGGCGAGCCGACGAAAACCGGGCCGAAACCGCCGATGCCGACCCAGTCGGCCATTTCGCGCACCGTCCATTCCTTGGTGGGATCGATTGTCGTGAAGGTTTCGACGGCCGATTGCACCGCATTGGTATGACGGTGCCGCAGCACCTCGTCCGGCCCGAACTGGCCGAAATCGATGCCGGTCCAGCCGGAGATCAGTGTCAGCGCGCCTTCGAAGGAAGCGTATTTGCGGTATTCGTTGAACTTCCGCTGTGCTTCCGCATCCGTTTCGCCGAGGATCACGGTTTGCAGGTTGAAGGCGAGGATTTCGCGCGGGTTGCGGCCGACCCGTTCCGCCGCCTCGCGGACA
>NZ_JBFUAY010000069.1:0-27517 GCF_056406015.1 Rhizobium sp. P1_E1
CGGCGCCGCTCGCTTGGCAGCGGCAGCGGCCTTTTGTTCCGCCGTCAGATTGCATCCGGCAAGGGCCATCGCCGCCGCGGCGCAGATCAGTGCGGTGCGGTTGAAGGTTGCGATGCGCCGAATGCCGTTCTTCGTCATGCCTCAAAATCCAGTTCTGACTGCTTCGACTGTTAAATTTGTCGCAGCCACAAAGCAATAGCATGAGCCGATGCGGGTGGAACTTGTTTTCTCGTTCAATCACGATGTACAACGAACGCATAAAAAGAGTGGTGCTGCCGCCGGAGGAAATGGTGACCGACAGCAAGCAGGAGAATGGCGGCAAGGCCGGCTTCGACGCGACCGATCTCGATCCCTATCTGTTGAAGGATCCTGAGGCCATGGCGATGAATTTCGCCCGGGCGCTCGAAAATCTCGGACAAGCAGCGTCTGCCTGGCTTGCGCCGCGCGAACGCGGCGAGATCACCGAAAGCACCGTCGATCCGATGACCGACATGGTCAAGACGCTTTCCAAGGTTACCGAATACTGGATTTCCGATCCGCGCCGCACCTTCGAGGCACAGACACAGCTGATGTCCTCGTTCTTCGGCATCTGGATGCGCTCGATGCAACGAATGCAGGGTGATCCCACGCCTCCCGAGCCGGACACCCGCAAGGACAAGCGCTTCTCGGACGAGGACTGGCAGAAGAATCCATTCTTCGATTTTCTCCGCCAGGTCTATTTCGTCACCACCGACTGGGTGGAAAAGATGGTGTCGGAGACTGATGGCCTCGACGAGCACACCAAGCACAAGGCCGGCTTCTACGTGAAGCAGATCACGGCAGCGCTCTCGCCGACCAACTTCATCGCCACCAATCCGCAGCTCTACCGCGAGACGATCGCGACCAGCGGCGCCAATCTGGTGCGCGGGATGAAGATGCTGGCCGAGGATATCGCTGCCGGACATGGCGACCTTCGTCTTCGCCAGACCGACATGACGAAATTCGCCGTCGGCCGCGATATGGCGCTGACGCCAGGCAAAGTGATCGCCCAGAACGACATCTGCCAGATCATCCAGTACGAGGCTTCGACCGAAACCGTGCTGAAGCGGCCGCTGCTGATCTGCCCGCCCTGGATCAACAAGTTCTATATTCTCGACCTCAACCCGCAAAAATCCTTCATCAAATGGTGCGTCGACCAGGGTCAGACGGTGTTCGTCATTTCCTGGGTCAACCCGGATGCGCGCCACGCCGAGAAGGACTGGACGGCTTATGCCCGCGAAGGCATCGATTTCGCGCTTGATACAATCGAGAAGGCGACAGGCGAGAAGGACGTCAACGCCGTCGGCTACTGCGTTGGCGGCACGCTGCTGGCCGCGACACTGGCGCTGCATGCCAAGGAGAAGAACAAGCGCATCAAGACCGCGACACTCTTCACCACCCAGGTCGACTTCACCCATGCCGGCGACCTCAAGGTCTTTGTCGACGAGGAGCAGCTTGAATCGCTCGAAGAGCATATGCAGGCGGCCGGCTATCTCGACGGCACGAAGATGTCGATGGCCTTCAACATGCTGCGCGCCTCGGAACTGATCTGGCCTTATTTCGTCAACAACTACCTCAAGGGCCAGGATCCCCTGCCCTTCGACCTCTTGTTCTGGAACGCCGATTCGACCCGCATGGCGGCGGCAAACCATGCCTTCTATCTGCGCAATTGCTATCTCAACAATGCGCTGACGCAGAACGAGATGATCCTCGATGGCAAGCCCGTGTCGCTGAAGGACGTGAAGATCCCGATCTATAATCTCGCCACCCGCGAGGATCACATCGCACCTGCCAAGTCCGTCTTCCTCGGCAGCCGGTTCTTCGGTGGCAAGGTGGAATTTGTCGTGACCGGCTCGGGACATATCGCCGGCGTCGTCAATCCGCCCGACAGGAAGAAGTATCAATTCTGGACGGGCGGACCCGCCAAGGGAGACTACGAGACTTGGCTCGACCAGGCGACGGAGACCCCGGGGTCATGGTGGCCGCATTGGCAGGCCTGGATCGAGACGCATGACGGCAGACGCGTGCCTGCCCGCAAACCCGGCGGCGATGCGTTGAACGCGATCGAGGAAGCGCCGGGAAGTTATGTGATGGAGCGCGCCTGAGACGCCCAACGCATCTCTTTTTGAGACGCCGTGAAAAACTGCAACGCCGCGTAAACAAATTAGAAACCATAATTCGTCATCCTTGCGAGACAGTCGGACGTCGTGGGTGGTCTAAATTCGGCCCATTTGCGCCTGTACCGGCCCCGGCGAAGTTAAGTCAGTCAGTGCCGCCGGCCTGCGTAGCGAGTTTGAAAGACGAGTGTAGTATGGCGTGTGCGGTCGGGACGTTCGATGACGTCACCCTTCTCGGCGGATCTGCTTTCCGTTGGCGCAGATCTCGCGGTTTCCTTTACGGTGTCGTCGGCGCCGGATTTCTGACCTCCACATGGCTGATCGCGACCTTCGCGACGATGCACTCGATAGCCGCTCCCTATTCTCCGTCCGATCGCCTGGCACAGGTCGGCACTGCGCCGAAGGTGGCTCCGTCACCGCACCATGAGCGGCTGATCCATGTCGGCAAGGCCGATCGGCTGGCTGCCTTCGATGCGAAGCCGAAGGTACCGCTGACGGCGAGCCTCATTCAATCCCATGCTGAAAAGACCGCCGCCGCTGCAACGGCGCTCGCGGTTCTCGCCAAAAACAATCGGCTCGCCATGGCTGCCGAGCAGCCGGTCGTGGCCGCGATTTCCGACAGCGTCAAATTCCGCAAGGACGATGTGATCGCACCGCCGCCGGTCGAACTCGCCTCGGCAGAGACGGAAGAAGACGACGGCGACCGGATCATCGTTCCCTCGAAGGAGGCCGTCGCCGCAGTTGAACTCCCGGCCCTGCTTGCGCTTGCCGATGCCGGATCCCGGCAAATCGCGCCGGCTCCGGTCGAGCCAACCACACCTCCTGTCAGAACGGCCTCCATTCCCGCATCGGAACCTGCACCGGTGGTCGTTGCCGCCGCAGACGACGCGCCACCCTTTGATCTCGTGCTGGCGCCGGACGAAGGTTCCGTGCCGCTGCCGATGGCACGTCCTGATGGCCTCATCGGCAAACCGGCACTGGCCTCCAAGGGCTCGCAGCGTTCTGGTGAGCCAGCGCTTGCCTATGCCCAGCCGAACTCGCCGATCGAGGATGACGAGGACGACGCAGTGCCGCGCTACGACAAGCCGGTCTTCTCGCCGAAGCTGCGCGCAGGCGTGGCGATCTACGATATCGAAAACAGCACCGTCTACCTGCCGAACGGCGAACGGCTCGAGGCCCATTCCGGGCTCGGCAAGATGCGCGACAACCCGCGTTTCGTGAACAAGAAGATGCGCGGACCAACGCCGCCACACACCTATGTCCTCACCATGCGCGAGAGCCTTTTCCATGGTGTCGAGGCGCTGCGGTTGACGCCGGTCGAGGGTTCGGACGCCATCTATGACCGTGTCGGCCTTCTCGCCCATACCTACATGCTCGGCAAGAACGGCGATTCCAACGGCTGTGTCTCCTTCAAGGACTACCGCCGTTTCCTCGCCGCCTACAAGCGCGGCGACATCAAGCAGCTCGTGGTGGTGCCGCGGCTGAACAACAAACCGTCTTCGACCTTTGCTTCGTTGTTTTCGCGACGCAGTTGAGGATTGGAGAGCGCACTGCCGCTTGCCGGGCAGCGGACGCTACTTCAACCAGGCTGCGATTCGCTCCACCGCCTCGGCGATCTCCGCTTGCGAGCCCGCATAGGACAGACGCAGCGTTCGATTTCCCTCCAGCGGATCGAAATCCAGACCGGGCGTCGCGGCGACGTCGATTTCCGCGAGCATGCGTTTGGCAAAGCCCATGCTGTCATTGGTGAAGCGGGTGACGTCGAGATAGGCGTAGAACGCACCGTCCATCGGCGACGCGATCGAAAACCCGATCTGCGGCAGTCGCCGCATCAGCAAGTCGCGGTTGGTGGCATAGCTCGCCTTATAACGATCGAGCTCCGCGCCAGCGCCAAGAGCGGCCGTGGCGGCGATCTGGGAGAGCTCCGGCGGGGAGATGTAGAGGCTCTGCGCCACCCGCTCGATCGGCCGCACCAGGCGTGCCGGCAGCACCATCCAGCCGATTCGCCAACCGGTCATGCAATAATATTTGGAGAAGGAGTTGATGACGATCGCCTCGTCGGTCAGTTCCAGCGCGCTCGTCTCCTCGCCGGCGAAGGTCAGCCCGTGGTAGATTTCATCGGAGATGAAGGCGATGGAATGGGCCGCGCAATAATCTGCAAGCGCCTGCAGCCCATCGCGGCCGGTCACGGTGCCGGTCGGGTTGGCGGGACTTGCGAGCAGCACGCCCTTCAGCGTCATGCCGCTTTGCTTCTGTGCGGCCTCGAGGCTTTGCGGCGTCAGGGTGAACTGGGTCTCGGCCGTTACCGGCACTTCGAGAACCTTCAGGCCCAGCGCGCCGAGAATATTGCGATAGGCGGGATAACCAGGTCTTGCGATCGCCACAGCATCGCCGGCATCGAAGAGTGACAGGAAGGCGAGATTGAAACCTGCCGAGGAGCCGGTGGTGATGGCGATGCGCGTGGGATCGATCTCCAGGCCGTGGCGATCCTTGTAGTGCCAGGCGAGCGCCGATTTCAGCCGCGCCGTTCCCAGCGCATCGGTATAACCGATCCGGCCTTCGGTAAGGGCTGTGCGCGCCGCTTCGAGTGCCGCTTGAGGTGCCGGATGCGAGGGCTGACCGACCGCCATCGAGATCACGGGATGGCCGGTCGCACGCCGCTTCGTCGCCTCCGCCAAGACGTCCATGGCGTGAAAAGGCTCGACTTCGCTGCGTTTGGATATGGAAAACAAGATCGTTTCTCGCTCAGCTTCTTCAATGACGGCCAGACAATTGCCGCATTAATCGGCTCATCACAATCCCGCGAGGGTCGCGCGGGGGTGAAAATTCCTGTTTGAGCAGAACCGAACGCACCGTACCTTGACGCGACGCATTCAAGTCCATAACCCGGCGATGGTCTTCTTGACCAAGACGACCACATTGCCGATGACGAGGATATCATGGCCTTCTTCTCGAAAACCTTCACCGCACTGGCGCTGGCCGCATCGATCGCCCTTCCGCTTCCGGCGGCAGCGCTCGACGACCAGCAGAAGAAGGAGTTCGGCGAATTCATCAAGCAATACCTGATCGAGAATCCCGAGATCATGCTGGAAGTCCAGGATGCGCTGCAGAAGAAGCAGGAAGCCCAGCGCGTGGTGAAGGCCAATATGGCGATCGAAGAGAACACCACCGACATCTTCGAGTCGAAGAACGACGTCACGCTCGGCAATCCCAAGGGCGATGTCACTGTCGTCGAATTCTTCGATTACAATTGCAGCTACTGCCGTCATGCGCTTCCCGACATGCAGGCCATGTTGAAAAAGGACAAGAACGTCCGTTTCGTCCTCAAGGAATTCCCGATCCTCGGGCCTGATTCGGTCGCCGCCCACAAGGTGGCCGACGCCTTCCGCAAGCTGGCACCGGAGAAATATGCCGATTTCCACGTCGCCCTTCTCGGCACCGAAGGCCGAGCCTCCGACGAAACAGCGATCGCGGTCGCTACTTCGCTCGGCGTCAGCGAGGACAAGATCCGCGCGGAGATGGCAAAGAGCCCGAATGACGGAATCGTCCAGGCGACCTACCAGCTCGCCTCCAGTCTCGGCATCAGCGGCACGCCGTCTTATGTGATCGGCAATGAATTGGTGCCAGGCGCCGTCGGGCTCGACGATCTCGAAGCCAAGGTCAAGAACATGCGCAGCTGCGGCAAGACCGCCTGCTGAGCAAACCAAAGCGCGTCGCAATCTTTCAGTTTGCGCCCCTCGCGCTTTAGATATTTATGTTTGCGCATGTCGTTGTCGCAAAACCGCTGCACACTTTTGCGCGACATGCTTGAGCYCCCGGCCGCCCATCAAATCGCCAAAATCGAAGCGTTTCAACCATGTGGACAAATGTGGCGCGATTCCTGCTGGCCAATCCGTAAGGGCTTTCAATCGGCCTTCGCGGAGTCTATAGGTTGCCGTCGTACATTTTACGGAACATTCGATGACGCAAACGATTTTTGTCCTGAACGGCCCCAACCTGAACATGCTGGGTAAACGAGAGCCCGGCATTTATGGCGGCAAGACGCTCAAGGACATCGAGGCAGACTGCAAGGCCGCAGGCCGCGAACTCGGCCTCGATATCGACTTCCGCCAGAGCAACCACGAAGGCACGCTCGTCGACTGGTTCCATGAGGCCGACGAAAAGGCCGTCGGCGTCGCCATCAATGCAGGCGCCTATACGCATACATCGGTCGCGCTGCATGATGCGATCCGCGCTATATCAGTTCCCGTCGTCGAGCTCCACATATCCAACGTGCATGCACGGGAAGAATTCCGCCACAAGTCGATGATCGCGCCGGCATGCAAAGGCGTGATCTGTGGCTTCGGGCCTCACAGCTACATCCTGGCGCTCCACGCGCTGAAGAACATCACGGCATAAGAAGAAGACAGGGCAACACCATGGCTGAAAAGAAATCGGGTATCGACCAGGCACTGATCCGCGATCTCGCCAATATTCTCAACGAAACGGATCTGACGGAGATCGAGGTCGAGCAGGACGACCTGCGTATCCGGGTTTCGCGCGCCGGCACGCCGCAATATRTTCAGGCGCCGATCGCAGCACCTGGTTATGCCGCGCCTGCAGCCGCCGCTGCGGCAGTCGCTGCCGCCCCGGCCGCAGCTCCCGGCCGCAACCCGGCCAATGTCGTCAATGCACCGATGGTGGGCACCGTCTACATGGCGCCGGCTCCGGGCGCGCGTGCCTTCATCGAAGTCGGCGCGACCGTCAAGGAAGGCCAGACGCTCCTGATCATAGAAGCGATGAAGACGATGAACCAGATCCCCTCGCCGAAGTCAGGCAAGGTGACCGAGATCCTTGTCGATGACGGGCATCCCGTCGAATACGGCCAAGCCCTCGTCGTCATCGAATAGGCCCATGCCCATGATTTCGAAAATCCTCATCGCCAATCGCGGGGAAATTGCCCTTCGCGTGCTTCGGGCCTGCAAGGAGCTCGGCATCGCCTGCGTCGTGGTTCATTCCACCGCCGACGCCGATGCCATGCATGTGCGCCTTGCCGACGAAAGTGTCTGCATCGGCCCACCCTCCTCGCGCGAAAGCTATCTCAACATCCACCAGATCGTCGCCGCCTGCGAGATCACCGGCGCTGACGCCGTGCATCCGGGCTACGGCTTTCTGTCGGAGAATGCCAAGTTTGCCGATATCCTCGAAGCCCACGGCATCACCTTTATCGGGCCGACGGCGGACCATATCCGCATCATGGGCGATAAGATCACCGCCAAGACGACGGCACTGGAACTCGGCATTCCCGTCGTTCCGGGTTCGGACGGCGAAGTGAAGACCGAAGAGGATGCGCTGAAGACAGCCGCCGAAATCGGCTATCCCGTGCTGATCAAGGCAACCGCCGGCGGCGGCGGACGCGGCATGAAAGTCGCCAAGAGCGAGGCCGACGTGATCGAGGCCTGGTCGACGGCGCGCACGGAAGCGGCAGCCGCCTTCGGCAACGATGCCGTCTATATGGAAAAATATCTCGGCAAACCGCGCCACATCGAAATCCAGGTGTTCGGCGACGGCGAAGGCAATGCCATCCATCTCGGCGAGCGCGACTGCTCGCTGCAGCGCCGGCATCAGAAGGTCTGGGAAGAGGCGAATTCGCCGGCACTTAACGTCGAGCAGCGCATGAAGATCGGCCAGATCTGCGCCGACGCCATGAAGAAGCTGAAATATCGCGGTGCCGGCACGATCGAATTCCTCTATGAGAATGGCGAGTTCTATTTCATCGAAATGAACACCCGCCTGCAGGTGGAGCATCCGATAACCGAAGCGATCACCGGCATCGACCTGGTGCATGAGCAGATCCGCGTCGCTTCCGGCGGCGGTCTCTCGGTGACTCAGGACGAAGTGCATTTTTCCGGGCACGCCATCGAGTGCCGCATCAATGCCGAGCACCCGCGGACCTTCGTGCCCTCACCCGGCACGATCACGCATTTCCACGCGCCGGGCGGCCTTGGCGTGCGCATCGATTCCGGTGCCTATCAGGGCTACAAGATCCCCCCTTATTACGACAGCCTCATCGGCAAGCTGATCGTGCACGGCCGTACCCGGGTCGAATGCATGATGCGCCTGCGCCGGGCGCTTGACGAATTTGTCGTCGACGGCATCAATACGACGCTGCCGCTGTTCCAGGATCTCGTCTCCAACCAGGATATCGCCAACGGCGACTACGACATCCACTGGCTGGAACACTACCTCGCCAACACACCGGCGGCATAGGACAGGAATGGCAGGATCGCGCAGGAAGTCACCAGGCATCACCCCTGACATTCTCCTGCGCGCCTATTCCATCGGCCTCTTCCCGATGGCCGAATCCGCCGACGACCCGGAGATCTTCTGGGTCGAGCCGGAACTGCGCGGCGTGCTGCCGCTCGACCATTTCCATGTGTCGAAGAGCCTTGCCAAGACAGTGCGCAAGAACTCCTTCGAGATCCGTTTCGATCACGCGTTCGATGAGGTGATCGCTGCCTGTGCGGAGGAGACATCCGGGCGCCCCAGCACCTGGATCAACAAGACGATCAGATCACTTTACTCGACGCTCTTCGACATGGGCCATGCCCATACGGTCGAAGCTTGGGAGGGCGATGAACTGGTCGGCGGCCTCTACGGCGTCTCGCTCGGCTCGGCCTTCTTCGGCGAAAGCATGTTTTCGCGCCGGACGGATGCCTCGAAGATCTGCCTCGTGCATCTCGTCGACCGGCTGCGGGAAAGGGGCTTCACGCTGCTCGACACGCAGTTCACCACCGAGCACCTGAAGACGTTCGGAGCGATCGACGTTCCGAAGGCCGACTATGCCCTGATGCTTTCTGCGGCGATGGAGTCGCCGCACCTTAAGTTTTAAGCGCGATCAATTCGTCCACGCGTTGATTTTTCAGCCGATTTGGCTAGGTTCGAAAAATACAACGGGGGATAGAATTTTGAAACGATATTTTGCAGCCGCGATCCTTTTGACCTTGTTTACCGGTCAAGCCGGCGCACGCCCATACCAGGACATGTTCCCCAGCAGGACCGATTTTTCCGACGCGGAAAAGCCGTTGCTGGAGAAGCTTGATTTCCAGCAGGGCGTGATCAAGCTGCCTGAAGCGAAGGCAACGCTAAACGTGCACGCCGACTTCTACTATCTCAGCCCTGCCGACACGAAGACGGTGCTCGTCGATATCTGGGGAAATCCTCCGGCGGCGGCGGAGGGAACGATGGGAATGATCTTCCCGGCGAAATACGCACCGACCGATGTCGAGGCCTGGGCTCCATTGTGGAATACAGCGCCGACGGCTATGTCTCGGATGTCGACGCCGCCACGACGAATTACGACGAATTGCTGCAAAACATCAAAGATTCCATCAGGGAAAACAACGTCGAACGCGAAAAGCAGGGTTTTCAGAAGATCACGCTTGTCGGCTGGGCTTCCACGCCGCACTACGACACCTCGGCGCATGCCATGCACTGGGCGCGTGATCTGGTGTTCGGCGATGACACGCAGGCACAGCACACGCTGAACTATTCCGTGCGCGTGCTCGGACGCCAGGGTGTATTCCAATTCGACTTCGTCGCCGGCCTCGCTCAATTGACGGAGATCGAGGGCGTCATTCCGTCCGTCACCAAGCTCGTGCAGTTCGACAAGGGGATGGCCTATACTGACTATGTCGAAGGCGACAAGATCGCGGCCTATGGGATGGCGGGAATGATTGCTGCCGGCGCGGGCGCCAAGATTGCCGCCAAGGTGGGATTGCTGGCATTCGCCCTCGCCTTCTTCAAGAAGGCCGGCGTCCTCGTCTTCATCGTGTTCGCCGCTGCGCTTCGCTTTGCCAAGGGCCTTTTCAGCAGGAACAAGACACCCACTGCATAGGCTCACCAGGCTATTGCGTAATTCAACGCGTTACAGCGTCTGCCCGTCTGAAAAGACGCGCGGCGCTGTAAGGCGTGATGAGAGGTGTTAGCGGGCTGTCGCCTTGGTGCCGTCGGGAGCCGGGACGTCCGAGGTTGTCTTGCAGTCTTTCAGCCAGACGTCGTAGATCGGGTGCTCGACGGCGTTGAGGCCGGGGCTGGCGGCGAACATCCAACCAGTGAAGATGCGGCGGATCTTGCGGTCGAGGGTGATCTCGTCAACCTCGACGAAACCGTCGATCTTCTGCGCTTCCGACTGGTCGCGCGAATAACAGGCCTTCGGCGTCACCTGCAGTGCGCCGAACTGTACCGTCTCATCGACATAGACGTCGAACGTCGTGATGCGGCCGGTGATCTTGTCGAGGCCGGAGAAGACGGCAACCGGATTTTCGATGCGTGCCGCATTTGCCGCAACTGGCGGAAGCAGGGCCGAGAGCGCCAGCAGCGATCCGGCGGCACGCAGGACCTTGTTCCGCGTGAAGAGCTTCATGTGTACCCGTCTCCAGACATTTTCAGTTCACGGCCGCGGTCAAGCGCGGCCAACCTGCGGGTAAAGGTCAATTGTGGCCAAAAGCCGGGTCTTGGGATCGCCCCGGTCGGGCCGTCTCAGTTACCCGGCGTCCAGGCGTCGTAATCGCCGGTGACGCGTGGACGCTCGCCCGGAACGGCGATGGAGCCCGGCGGACGATAGGCCTGCGGTGAACCGGTATGGTTGGGACGGTGCGGCTTTTGCCATTCCTTGGCGACGTAGCTCTCCTTGGACGGAGGAACATCGGTGCGATGATGCATCCAGCCATGCCAACCCGGCGGAATGGCGGAGGCTTCGGCATAACCCTTGTAGATCACCCAGCGCTTCGGCAGACCGTAGGAAGACATGCCGCCTTCGTAATAGACGTTGCCGAATTCATCTTCGCCGACGCGCTTGCCAAAACGCCAGGTCGCAAAACGCGTGCCCATCGTCTGACCGTTCCACCAGGTAAAGGTCTGAACCAGAAGATTCCACATGTCTTTTCCTTGTGCCCGCCAGATGCGAGCCAAACCAGAATTCGTTTCCTCGCTTATGCCGTCGCCAAGCCGAATTGTCCAGCGATTCCACGACAGCCACGGGTCATTTCAAAGCCATCTTAAAGCCCAGATGCGAGGGCTTGAAGCCCAGCCTTTCATAGAAACGATGGGCATCCCTACGCACCGCATTCGAGGTTAGGGCTACCCGCCTGATACCGCGGCCTTTTGCCTCGGCAATGGCGAACTCGATCATCGCGGCACCGACCCCTGCCCGCGCATATCGGCACGCGTCTGCACCGCCTCGATGATCATCGCCGAGGAGCCACGGCCAGTGAGCGACGTGGTCACCATCGTCTGGAACGTGCCGACCACCTCGCCGCCGCGCTCTGCGACGTAAAGTGTCTGGTCGGGCGAAGCCTCGATGACGGCAAAGGCCCCGAGATAATCCGGGAAGGCTTCAGCTTCCGTGGTATCGCCATGACCGCCAAGCGCATCGGCGGCAAACATTGCCACAAGCGCCGGCAGATCTTCCCTGCTTGCCTGGCGAATGAGAATGTTGGGCAACTGGACCACCACGGCCTCAATGTCCTTCGAGCGGCTTTTCGAAGATCAGCGCCGGAATGCCGGATTGCCCGGCCCCGCTATTCTCGTTGCGGCCGACCTCGGTGAAGCCGTGCGAGAGATAGAAGGCGATCGCCGCAGCGTTCTGCGGTTCGACTTCGAGACGCATGATCTCCGCATCCGGGAAGCAGGTTTCGAGCTCGGCGAAGATATCGCGGCCGATGCCCTGGCGCTGCAGCGCCGGCCTGACGTAGAGGAGATGCAGGATGACCGTCTTCGTCAGTGCCTGCGACATTGCCGCATAACCCATGCCGCCGATATTGCGGCCGTCATCGGCAACGAGGAATTCGGCATCCTTTCGCACGAGGCGCGCCTTCAGCGCCGCCGGCGAAAAGAGATTGGCGATCAGATCTTCCACCCTGGCTACGCCATGCAGGCCGTCATAGGTGGCGTGAAAGCTCTCCGCCAGGAGGGCGCGCACCTTCTCCAGGTCGCGCTCACCGGCAGTGCGGACGAAATACACCGCTTATTCCTCGATGCCGAGCTTCGCCTTGACGAGGGCCTGGACAGCCTGCGGATTGGCCTTGCCGCCGGTCGCCTTCATCACCTGGCCGACGAACCATGCTGCCATGGTCGGCTTCGCCTTGACCTTTTCGACCTGATCGGGATTGGCGGCGATGATCTCGTCCACGGCCTTTTCGATCGCGCCGGTATCCGTCACCTGCTTCATGCCGCGCGCCTCGACGATATCAGCGGGATCGCCGCCTTCGGTCAGCACGATCTCGAAGAGATCCTTGGCGATCTTGCCGGATATGGTTCCCGCCTTGATGAGATCGATGATGGCGCCGAGCTGGGCCGGCGAAACCGGCGTCTGCTCGATATCCTTGCCAGTCCGGTTCAGGGCGCCGAGCAGATCGTTGATCACCCAGTTGGCGGCCGTCTTGCCGTCACGGCCTGCGGCGACGGCTTCGAAATAATCGGCAATCGCTTTTTCGGAAACGAGCACCGAGGCGTCGTAGATCGACAGGCCGAGCTCGCGCACGAAGCGCACCTTCTTGTCGTCAGGCAGTTCCGGCAGATCGGCTTCGAGCGCCTTGATGAAGGCATCGTCGAATTCAAGCGGCAGCAGATCCGGATCGGGGAAATAACGATAGTCGTGCGCATCTTCCTTGGAGCGCATCGATCGCGTCTCGCCCTTGTTCGGATCGAAGAGGCGGGTTTCTTGATCGATCGTGCCGCCTTCCTCCAGAATGCCGATCTGGCGACGGGCTTCATATTCGATCGCCTGGCCGATGAAGCGGATGGAGTTGACGTTCTTGATCTCGCAGCGCGTGCCGAAACCCTCGCCCGGGCGGCGGACGGAGACGTTGACGTCGGCGCGCATCGAACCTTCGTCCATGTTGCCGTCGCAGGTGCCGAGATAGCGCACGATCGAGCGCAGCTTGGTCATATAGGCCTTGGCCTCGTCGGACGAGCGCATGTCGGGCTTGGAGACGATCTCCATCAGTGCGACGCCGGAACGGTTCAGATCGACATAGGACATGGTTGCGTGCTGGTCATGCATCGACTTGCCGGCGTCCTGCTCCAGATGCAGGCGCTCGATGCCGATCTCGATATCCTCGAACTGGCCCTGACGGTCCGGCCCGAGCGAAATGACGATCTTGCCCTCGCCGACGATCGGATCCTTGAACTGGGAGATCTGATAGCCCTGCGGCAGGTCGGGATAGAAATAGTTCTTGCGATCAAAGAGGGAGCGCTTGTTGATCTGGGCTTTCAGGCCGAGGCCGGTGCGAACAGCCTGCTTGACGCATTCCTCGTTGATGACGGGCAGCATGCCGGGCATGGCTGCGTCGACCAGCGAGACGTTCGAATTCTGCGGCTTGCCGAATTCCGTCGAGGCGCCGGAGAAGAGCTTCGAATTCGACAGCACCTGGGCATGGACTTCCATGCCGACGATGACTTCCCAGTCGCCGGTGGCGCCGGGGATGAAGCGTTTCGGATCAGGCGTGCGGACGTCGACAAGGGTCATCTGATGCTCTTTGCAGGCTGTTCTTTTCCACTGGTGAGGTAAAGGAAATGGTGTGCCGGTGCAAGGCTTTCGCCGTGGTCCGCATCACGGTTTTGCCGTTCGTTAACGGAGCCACGCTAGGGTTTCCCGATGACGATGATCGATATCCTCAAATCGGCCTTGCTGTTTCTGACGCTGAACCTCTTGGTGTTTTCGATCTATTTCATGGACAAGCAGGCGGCGCGCCACGGCAGGTGGCGCATCAGCGAGCGCACGCTTCTCATCCTTGCGCTGATCGGCGGCAGCCTTGGCGCGCTGGCTGCACAGCAGTTGCTGCGGCACAAGACGAGAAAGGAGCCGTTCCGGTCAATCCTGGCGGCGATCCTGATCCTGCACGGCGCACTAATTGCTGTGCTGGCGTTCCTGCCGCAATGGAGCCCTCTCCTTCTTTAGGATTCTTGAAGCATCAGAATTCCAGCCCATAGCCACCTTGGCCATCCGAAACGAGCTGTTTCGTCAGTCCAACGGAGGGCACGTCTCGGTCGAGCTTCGGATTGTAGGCAACCGAGAGCCAGTGAATGCTGTAGCCGTGCTTCTGGAAGAAGCCGATCGCTTCGCTATTGCCGGAATGGGTCTGCATCGCCGCCTTCTCGAGGCCCTGATCGGCGATCTCCTTTTCGATGCGGACGAGAAGGGCCGAACCGAGGCCCTGGCGGGTGAAGGCGGGATCGATCCAGAAATCCGAGATGGTTTCGTCCAATCCCTCGCGCGCCGCCCAGCCTGCGACCTGGCCGTTCTGCTCGACAACGGTGATGGTCAGCCAGTCGTTTTCTACGAAGTTCCGAAAGGCGTTGCGCGCTGCATCGATCATCGCGTCCGATTCGCCGATCGACGCCATCGCATTTTGCCAGGCCCTGAGCCCGATCTCGCTCAATAGCTCCGCTTCACCGTCGCGGGCATTGCGAATGTGGATCAACGACACCTCCGCGTTACCCTTCAACTAGACCATTGAGTCGCGGAATTTACCAGTACCTCCAAAGGGATGATCGGCCAAAAGTAAGGTTTTCGACTGGTTTTGACCTGAGACCACGCTCTTGACCGAATTTTCCGGGCTGAATAATAAACCCTATCGAGGTGTTTTATGTTGAGCCTGCCTGAGACCCGGTAAAGGCCCTGCCCGCAAGTTCGCTTGCGCGCATGGGCCCGAAAAACGAAGCCCTGACGTTCGAATGAGCGCCAGATCGTTTTTGTGCGCCCTGCCGGGCGCGACACCGGATCTCAACACATGGACATTTCTCGCACGGAGCAGCGCATCCTGCATCTCATGGCCCAGGGCGGGCGCATTGAAATTACCCGCGACGACGACAGGAAGATCGAAGCGGTCAGTTGCTTCACCCGCGACGGCTGGGTCTATCCCGGCGTCGACCTCGATCTCTTCCGCAGGCTGAAGCGGCTAAGGGCAATCAAGTCCTCAGGCGGCCAGCCCTACCGGATCACCGAAAGAGGGCTGAGGCTGGTCAGGTCACAGCTGAACAACAGGTAATAGTGGCACTCCTGATCGCGTCTCAAACGGGCGCGGTCAGGGTGTCGCCTCAAGCCTTTGCAGAGAGTTCCGTCCGCATCGCCGACCACTCGTCGGCCATCGAGCCCGTGCCGCGCGTCTTGCCGGCACGGCGATACCAGTAATCGGCGTTCCAGTCATCACCCTCGATGCGATGGCAAAGGGCGTGCCCCCAGTCGAACGGCTGTTCGCCTTCGTGGCGCTGGCAGATGTCGTGGAGCGCCTGCCAATCCGGGCCTATGGTGAAACCGCCGGCAGCGAGGCGATCAGCTGCCTCGATCAATTGCGCAAGATCACTGTTCGCCATGAGACCTCCTTGCTGGTTCCCGTTATCGGTCAGCCAACCGCTTCTCCAGATGCACTTTTTCAAGTTCCACGCCCATGCTCTTGGAATATTCGCGGCCGCGCCAGACGATGATGAAACCGCAGCGTTCGTAGAGCCGGATCGCGCCCTCATTCCCGGCATGCGTGTCGAGCCTGGCAGTCGCCAGCCCCTCTGCCGCCATCACCTCGCACAAATGAAGCAGGATAGCCCGGCCGACGCCCTTACCCTGATGATCGGGGTGTACCCAGAGGTCGGACACATAGTTCGGTTCGTTTTCACGCGCGCCCCAGCCGACGATCGTCTCGCCCCGTTCGGCAATGAAGATCTCACCTTTCGTTTCCTCAGGAAAGATGGCGAACTCGTGCAGCACCCTGGCAATCACATCGGGATCGAGATAGCTGTCCTCGAAGGCATCGCTGGCGGCCCATGCGGCAAAGCCGACGGCGCCGACCGCTTCGTGGTCGGCAGCCGCTATCTTTCGGATTGTTAGCTCCGTTACCACCACTTGGCCGGCGTAAACCGGCCGGCCGCCTGCTCGATGACATGGGCGGTCTTGAAGAGGGTTTCCTCATCGAAGGGCTTGCCGATCAGCTGCAGGCCGAGCGGCAGGCCCTTGTGATCGAGACCGGCCGGCACGGCGATGCCGGGAAGGCCTGCCATGTTGACCGTCACCGTGAAGATGTCGTTCAGATACATCTTCACCGGATCGGCGGCGAGGTTCTCATCGGCAACGCCGAAGGCCGACGACGGCGTTGCCGGCGTCAGGATCGCGTCGACGCCGGCGTCGAAGGCCAGTTCGAAATCGCGCTTGATCAGCGTGCGGACTTTCTGGGCGCGGATGTAATAGGCATCGTAATAACCGGCCGACAGCACATAGGTGCCGATCATGATGCGGCGCTTGACTTCTTTGCCGAAGCCCGCGGCACGGGTCTTCTCATACATGTCGACGATATCCTTGCCGTCGACGCGCAGGCCGTAGCGCACGCCGTCGTAGCGCGCGAGGTTCGAGGATGCCTCGGCCGGAGCGACGATGTAATAGGCCGGAAGGGCGTATTTGGTGTGCGGCAGCGAGATGTCGACGATCTCGGCGCCGGCATCCTTCAGCCAGGCGATGCCCTGGCGCCAGAGGGTTTCGATCTCGTCGGGCATGCCCTCGACACGGTATTCGTTCGGGATGCCTATTTTCATGCCCTTCAGCGATTGGCCGAGAGCTGCTTCGTAATCCGGCACCGGCAGATCGACCGACGTCGTGTCCTTTGCGTCGACGCTTGCCATCGACTTCAAAAGGATTGCGGCATCGCGCACGTCGCGGGCGATCGGGCCTGCCTGGTCGAGCGAGGAGGCAAAGGCGACGGTACCCCAGCGCGAGCAGCGGCCATAGGTCGGCTTGATGCCGACGGTGCCGGTGAAGGCGGCCGGCTGGCGGATCGAGCCGCCGGTATCGGTCGCGGTGGCGCCAGCGCAAAGATGGGCGGCGACGGCTGCGGCCGAACCGCCGGAGGAGCCGCCGGGCACGAGTTGCTGGTTGGAGCCTGCGGCGCGCCAGGGATTGATCACCGGGCCGTAATAGGATGTTTCATTCGACGAACCCATGGCGAATTCGTCCATGTTGAGCTTGCCGAGCATGACGGCGCCGTCATCCCAGAGGTTCTGCGTGACGGTCGATTCATAACGCGGCTCGAAACCATCGAGAATGTGGCTGCAGGCCTGGGTGTGAACGCCGACGGTGGCAAAGAGATCCTTGATGCCGAGCGGAATGCCTTCGAGTTCGCCTGCCTTGCCGGTGGCGATGCGCTGGTCGGAGTTCTTCGCCATGACGCGGGCGAGATCCGGCGTGACCTTTATATAGGCGTTCAGCCGGCCATTGGCCGCATCGATCGCCGAGATATAGGCTTCGGTCAGCTCGATCGCGGTGATTTCCTTGGCGCGCAGCTTCTGGCGGGCTTCGGCAATGGTCAGGCTGGTGAGTTCGCTCATCGTGTTTTCGCTTCAGATCTGGAAATGGCAACAGGGTCGGAAAGAGGCTTCGAAGCCTTATTCGACGACTTTCGGCACCAGGAAAAAATTGTGGTCGGTGACGGGCGCATTGGCGACGATATCGGCTGCCTTGCTGCCGTCGGTCACCTCATCGGTCCGCTTCTTCATCGCCATCGGGGTAACCGACGTCATCGCCTCAACGCCGTCGACATTAACTTCGGAGAGTTGCTCGACGAAGCCAAGGATGCCGTTCAGCTCGCCGACCATGCGATTTGCCTCGTCCTCGGAGACGGCAATACGGGCAAGGCGGGCGACGCGCTTCACGGTGGCAAGATCGACGGACATGGCATTCTCCGGATAGGATTTTTCCTACCCGCTATAAAGGCCATGTCCGCCTGACGCAACGGGGTTTCGTCAGATCGACAGGCTCTCGGAAGGCTTGATCGCCCTCACATCCGTCTGCGATCCCTCCATGCCGGCAATGAATTTTTCGGCCGTCTGATCGATGATCGGGAAGGTGCCGTAATGGCAGGGGATCGCGGTCTTGAAGTTGAAATAGCGCCGGCAGGCAAGTGCTGCCACCGCGCCGCCCATGGTGAAGCGGTCGCCGACCGGCACGAAACCGATATCGGGCTGGTGCAATTCGTTGATCAGCGCCATGTCGGAGAAGATATCGGTATCGCCCATGGCAAGGATCGAGGCTTCGTCGTCGAAATGCAGCATCAGGCCATTGGCGTTGCCGAGCGCATGCGAGACGCCGTCCTCAGTGATCTGGGCGGAGGAGTGCAGTGCATTGGTGAAGGTCGCCGAGAAACTGCCGAGCGCGATCGTGCCGCCGGTATTGCCCATCTCGATATTGTCGACGCCCTTGGAGCCGAGCCAAGCGGCGAGATCGGCATTGGCGAGAACGACGGCGCCGGTTTCCTTGGCGAGTGCCACGGTATCGCCGACATGATCGCCATGGCCATGCGTCAACAGGATGTGCGTGATGCCTGCGGAAACATCCTTGATATCCTGGCCGGAAAAGGAGGCGTTATAGCTGAGGAATGGGTCGAGCAGGATCTTCGCCTTTGATGTCTCGATGCGGAAGGCGGAATGGCCGAGCCAGGTGATCTTCATGAAATGTCTCCTTTATTACGTGATGCAAAGCCGGTTTCGATGCCACATCAAAGAATGAGGACATGATGTCGTCCGAAAACCGCTCACACTTTTCGGCGTCATGCCCTAAGGACATATCTTATGCGGCCGCAAAGAAAAGCGGCGGCGACTTCAATTTGTTTTGACGGGATGAAACGGCGATGACGGTTCTGACAATCGAGGAAATGGCCGAGACGCTTGCCCCGCGACAGGCAATTGCCGGCCTCGATCTCGGCACCAAGACGATCGGGCTTTCGATGTCCGATCTCGGGCGGCGCTTCGCCACGCCGCGCACGGTGATCCGCCGCGTCAAGTTCACCATCGATGCCCAGGCGCTGCTCGACTTCGCGATAGCGGAAAAGGTCGCAGGCTTTATCATCGGCCTGCCGATGAACATGGATGGATCAGCAGGTCCGCGCGTGCAGGCAACGCGCGCCTTCGTGCGCAATATGGAGCAGAAGACGGCGCTGCCTTTTGTCTATTGGGATGAGCGGCTATCGACGGTCGCCGCCGAACGGACGCTGCTCGAAATGGACGTCTCGCGCGCCAAGCGGGCCGACCGGATCGATTCGGCCGCCGCAAGCTTCATCCTTCAGGGCGCGCTCGACAGGCTTTCCTTGCTGGCAAGGTCTGATGGAGATGAATTCAGCGCCTGACGCGCCTTCCACCAGGCGATGATCGACTTCCGCTTCCGCAGGCCAAGGATGGCGAAAACGACGAGGCTGTCCACCGCGATCGCGCGGGCAACGAGCGGCGGGATGGTCTCCGGCGGAATGCCGAGCGCCTTGCCGTAAAGCTCGAAGGTCAGGTCATGAACCTGCCGCGTGAACATGAAGATGCCGAAACTCATGTCGTAATAGGAGAGCCAATACCATCCGCCCAGAAAGACGATGGGGCCGGCCCAGAAGATCAGAAACCACTTCATGCGGCCTCTCCTCCATGCTTGCGCGCCACGGGCAGATCGAGAGAGACCAACCAGGTCGACAATGCCATAATGCAAAGCACCAGCGTCGGAAGTGCGATATCCAGCGCCAGGACTGCGAAAAACATCATCGCCGTCACCAGAAACGCGGCTTTAGCGATCTTGGTTGCCATGGGCGTCAACTCGGGGCTCTACTCATACATCTCTGCTCACCGCCACACTGTCGGCTTAACCAGCCCTGCGCAATGTAAACCATTTGTTAGGGTTAACGCAGGCCCGCCCCCCTGTGGATGAGTAGATCTCAGCCGTAGACGCCGCGCACGATGCGCTTCAGCGCCGTCGCCGCCTTCTCCCAGTCCTTTGATGTCTTCAGCGACAGGCCGGCGCACTGCCCGCCGGCTGCGGCGGCCAGCACGAGGTGCTGGATCGCAGCGATGATGACGGCGTTGACCGCTGCTGCATCCACGCCCTTCGGCGGCGCCAGCGAGCCGCGCATGCGCTCGAGCCAGAGGGCGAGCGCCTTCGAACGCGCTTCCGACAGCCGCCTCACCTGTTCGGTGTTTTCAGAAATCTCCCAGGCGAGGATGCGGCGCATCAGCGGATCGTTTCTCAAGGCGTCGAGGAGGAGAAGCGACAGCCGCTCCATCAGGTCGCCATAGGTGAGCAGGAACATGCCGCCGGCGTCTTCCGGGATTCGATCCTTCACCCATGTGCCGAGATCGGCGCCGATCGCCTCGACCAAGCCGTCGAGGCCGCCATAGTAGCGATAGATCAGCTGCTTGTCGCAACCAGCGCGGCGGGCAACCGCATTGATGCCGAAATTCTGGAAGCCTTCCTCGGCCAGCAGGCCCTTGGCTGCGGCAAGGATTGCGCGCTCGGTGGCGCCGCGATCACGCACGCGCCGTTCCGGCTCTCCGTCGACCCCGGGTGAATTTTCAAGATTTACCGCTTCATTCAGCATGACCGACCCTTCCCCGCTGTCACCAATCGGTGAGTAGCGGGGAGGCTTCATGCAATCAATCCTATCCCTTTGGGAAGATTGTGGATATTCCAGCCGGACCGTTGATTGTCCGTCGAACGGATGTGGAAAGCTGCACGCTGGACTGATCGGATCTGTCTAGAAATCTCGTCCTGGCGGTTGATCGTGATGGACGAACCCGGCATAGCTGCATTATGAACAAATCTAACAATCTCCGCTAAGGCCCTGCAATGGTGAACTATATCGAAGCCTCTACCGCGCCCCCGAAGAATACGGGCGCCATCCGGCTTTATGACGCTGAAGCATTCGAGGGTATGCGCAGGGCATGCCAGCTGACCGCGCGCTGCCTCGATGCGCTTGCCGACATCGTCAAGCCCGGCCTGCTGACTGATGAAATCGACCGGTTCGTCTTCGATTTCGGCATGGATCATGGCGCCTATCCGGCGACGCTGAATTATCGCGGTTACACAAAATCGACCTGCACTTCGATCAATCACGTCGTCTGCCACGGTATTCCGAACGACAAACCGCTGCGTGACGGCGATATCGTCAATATCGACGTCACCTTCGTGCTCGACGGCTGGCATGGGGATTCCAGTCGGATGTATCCCGTCGGCGTCGTCAAGCGTGCTGCCGAGCGGCTGCTCGAGGTCACCTATGAATCACTGATGCGCGGCATTGGCGCCGTCAGGCCCGGCGCCCGCACCGGCGCGATCGGCGAGGCGATCCAGACCTATGCGGAAGCCGAACGCTGTTCGGTGGTGCGCGATTTCTGCGGCCATGGCGTTGGCCGGCTGTTCCACGATTCGCCGAATATCCTGCACTACGGCCGCGCCAACGAGGGGCCGGAGCTGCGCGAAGGCATGATCTTCACCATCGAGCCGATGATCAACCTCGGTCGGCCGCATGTGAAGGTGCTCGCCGACGGCTGGACGGCGGTCACCCGCGACCGCTCGCTGTCGGCCCAGTACGAACATACCGTCGGTGTCACCTCCGATGGCTGCGAGATCTTCACGCTGTCGCCGGGTGGGCTCGACCGCCCCGGTCTGCCATCGCACAACGGGTGACGATTCGATGGCGAAAGGCCCCGTTTCGACATCTTCCGACGACGAGCTGCCTTTCGAGACGCAAGAGCCCATTGCCGCCGACGAACGCTCATTCTTTGGCGGACGACCGCAGAAACCGTCCGCACCAAATGCCAGGACCGCCCTGCCCGCTTCGCTTGCCGGCCATGAACATTATCATGGCCATCGCGAGCGGTTGCGTGACCGCTTCCGTGAGCTGGGCGACACCGCGCTTGCCGACTACGAAATCCTCGAGCTGCTGCTTTTTCGCCTGATCCCGCGGCGCGACACCAAGCCGATCGCCAAGGCGCTGATCGAGCGGTTCGGCTCGCTCTCCGGCGTCTTCGGTGCGCCTGCGGCGCTGCTGACCGAGGTAAAGGGCGTCGGCGAGGCCGTGGCGCTCGACCTGAAGCTGATCTCGACTGTCGCCCACCGGACCTTGAAGAGCGAGCTCAGGAGCAAGCAGGTCCTGTCTTCGTGGTCTTCGGTCATCCAATATTGCCATGCCGCCATGGCGCACGAGACACGCGAACAGTTCCGCATCCTCTTCCTCGACAAGCGCAATGTGCTGATCGCCGATGAGGTGCAAGGTCGCGGCACGGTCGACCACACGCCGGTCTATCCGCGCGAGGTGGTGAAACGCGCGCTCGAGCTTTCGGCAACGGCGATGATCCTGGTGCACAACCATCCGTCCGGCGACCCGACACCGTCGCGCGCCGACATCGACATGACGAAGGTGATCATCGATGCGGCCAAGGCTCTCGATATCACCGTCCACGACCACGTCATCATCGGCAGGGATGGCCATGTCAGCCTGAAGGGGCTGAAGCTGATCTGAAAGGCACAGGTCCGGCGGAATCGGCGGCTGTAAAACAATCTGTAACATTGACCGGCTAACGATGGACGGGCGACATTTTGCGTCGCAAAATGATTCCTTTCCAATCCGGGGCTTGATGATGCTTCAGTACGATCTCGTTGTGGTGGGCAGCGGTCCCGCAGGGCGCCGCGGCGCGATCCAAGCGGCAAAACTCGGCAAGAAAGTGCTTGTCATCGAGCAGGGCAAGCGCGTCGGCGGCGTGTCCGTGCACACCGGCACCATCCCCTCGAAGACGCTGCGCGAGACCGCACTTAATCTTTCCGGCTGGCGCGAACGCGGCTTCTACGGCCGGTCTTACCGCGTCAAGGAAGAGATCAGTGCAGATGACCTGCGCCGCCGCCTGCTGATTACGCTCAACCACGAGGTCGAGGTGCTTGAACACCAGTTCGCCCGCAACCGCGTGCAGCATATTCGCGGCAAGGCGAGCTTCATCGATGCGTCGACGCTGCAGGTGATCAAGGATGACGGTGAGACCACGCAGGTCACCGGCGCCAGCGTGCTGCTTGCCGTCGGCACAAAGCCTTTCCGCCCCGATTACATACCCTTCGACGGCAAGACCGTGCTTGACAGCGACGAACTGCTCGACATCCAGGACCTGCCGCGATCGATGGTTGTCATCGGCGCCGGCGTCATCGGCATCGAATATGCGACGATCTTCAGCGCGCTCGACACGGCTGTCACCGTGATCGACCCGAAGGCGACAATGCTCGACTTCATCGACAAGGAAATCATCGAGGATTTTACCTACCAGCTGCGCGACCGCAACATGAAGCTGCTGCTCGGCCAGAAGGCCGACAAGGTSGAGACGCTTGAGAATGGCAAGGTCGAGCTGACGCTCGACAGCGGCCGGCGCCTGACGACCGACATGGTGCTTTTCGCCGCCGGCCGCATGGGGGCGACCGATGCGCTGAACCTTCAGGCCATCGGCCTCGAGGCCGACAGCCGCGGCCGTCTCAAGGTCAATCCGGAAACCTTCCAGACATCGGTTGCCAATGTCTATGCCGCCGGCGACGTCGTCGGCTTTCCGAGCCTTGCCTCGACCTCGATGGAACAGGGCCGCATCGCCGCCCGCGTCGCGATCGGCGCGGTCGCCAAGGAACCGCCGAAATATTTCCCCTACGGCATCTATGCCGTGCCGGAGATTTCGACCTGCGGCCTGACCGAAGAAGAGATGAAGGAGCGCGGCATTCCCTATGAATGCGGCATCGCCCGCTTCCGCGAGACGTCACGCGGTCATATCATGGGCCTCGACACCGGGCTTTTGAAGCTGATCTTCTCGCTGAAGACGCGCCGCCTGCTCGGCGTGCATATCGTCGGCGAAGGCGCCACCGAGCTGGTGCATATCGGCCAGGCGGTGCTCAATCTCAAAGGGACCGTCGAATATTTCGTCGAAAACACCTTCAACTACCCGACGCTCGCCGAAGCCTACAAGATCGCCGGGCTCGATGCCTGGAACCGGATGGGCGACATCAAGTCGGAACTCTAAGTCCGTCGCGTAGACAGCAAATCCGGGAACGACATTGCGCATCATTTCGCTGAACGCATGGGGCGGCAGGCTGCATGAGGCCCTGATTACCTACGTCACCGAGGCCGATCCGGATGTGCTGTGCCTGCAGGAGGTGCTGCGGGCGCCGGGACGGGCTGCGRCTGGTCGGTCTATCGGGACGGCGATGTCGAGTTGCCGCAGCGCTTCAATCTCTTTACCGAGATCAGCGCCGCCCTGCCCGGCCACGACGGCTTCTTCTGCCCGACCTCGAAAGGCGAGCTTTTCGATGGCGATACCGTCATTGTCGCCGAATTCGGGCTGGCGACCTTCGTGCGCAAAACCCACTCCGTCATCGCCCAGGGGCTGGACTTCGTGCATGGCCGTTTTTCCGCTGATGGCTGGGGCGAACATCCGCGGCCGCGAAACGCCCATTGCATCCGCCTTTTCAGCCATGAGCATGCTTCAACCATAACTATCGCCCACATGCATGGCCTGCGCGATCCCGCAGGCAAGGGCGATACCGCAGCGCGCGACGAGCAGGCCGTAGCGCTGATCAGGCTCATCGAGCGCGTCTGGCCCGGCGACGAAAGGCTCGTCGTCTGCGGCGATTTCAACGTGCTGCCCGACAGTTCGACCTTTACGATTCTTGCCAGACTCGGGCTTTCCGATCTCGTCACCGGATACGGCCTTGTAGACACGCGAACCTCCTACTATCTGAAGCAGGGCCGCTTTGCCGACTACATGCTGGTGACACCGGAGGTGAAGGTTGCCAAATTCGAAGTGGTCGTGGCACCCGAAGTCTCCGACCATCGCGCATTGCTGCTCGATATCGGGTAGTATATTGAGGAATGATACACTTCGCGGAGCGTTTGCGCGCCGTGCCGTTTTTTACGCCTTAGTTTGACCTCCTAAATCGCATTGATGTGTCGTGCCTGCCATATGCCTTCAACGCCATTTTGCCTTCGGGCAAAAGCTTCTAAAGAAAGATAGATACTCTTGTCCCATGTCTTAGAAGCTGCGCGCCGACGTTTTCAGCTGATCCTGATCAAGCCGTCGCATTATGACGATGATGGCTACGTCATCCGCTGGTGGCGGGCGATGATCCCCTCCAATTCGCTTGCGGCTCTTTACGGCATCGCCGCCGAATGTGCCGAGCGCAAGGTGCTCGGCGACGATACGGCGATCGACATCACCGTGATCGACGAAACCAACACCCGGATCGATGTCGCCGGACTGCTGGCGCAGTTCAAGCGCCACGACAATTTCGGCATGATCGCACTCGTCGGCGTCCAGACCAACCAGTATCCGCGCGCCCTCGATATCGCCCGGCCGTTCCGAGATGCCGGCCTGCCGGTTTCGATCGGCGGCTTTCATGTTTCCGGCTGCCTGTCGATGCTGGATGGCAAAGCGGTCGGGCTCGACGCCTGCCGCGACATGGGCATCTCGATGTTTGCCGGCGAGGCCGAGGGCCGGCTCGACATGGTGCTGCGCGACGCGGCCGCCGGCGAACTGAAGCCGCTCTACAATTTCATGAACGACCTTCCCGGCATCGGCGGCACGCCGGTTCCCTTCCTGCCGAAGGACAATATCCAGCGCACGCTCGGGCTCAGTACCAGCTTCGATGCCGGGCGTGGCTGTCCCTATCAGTGCTCGTTCTGCACCATCATCAATGTGCAGGGACGCAAGTCACGCTTCCGTTCGGCCGACGACGTCGAGAAACTGGTGCGGATGAACTGGGCGCAGGGCATCCACAAATTCTTCATCACCGACGACAATTTCGCCCGCAACAAGGATTGGGAAGCGATCTTCGACCGGCTGATCGAGCTCAAGGAGCGGGACGGCATTCCGCTCGGCCTGATGATCCAAGTCGACACGCTCTGCCACAAGATCCCCAACTTCATCGAGAAATCCAGGCGCGCCGGCGTCACCCGCGTCTTCATCGGCCTCGAAAACGTCAATCCGGACAATCTGACCGCCGCCAAGAAGAACCAGAACAAGATCACTGAATACCGCAAGATGCTGCTCGCCTGGAAGGCACAGGGCATCATGACGCTTGCCGGTTATATCTTGGGCTTCCCGGCCGATACGCCGGAATCGATCCGCCGCGACATCACGATCATCCAGGAAGAGCTGCCGCTCGACGTCATCGAATTCTTCATCCTGACGCCGCTGCCCGGTTCCGAGGACCATCAGGTCCTGTGGAAGAAGGGCATCGAGATGGATGCCGATCTCAATATCTATGATGTCGAGCACGTCTGCACCGCGCATCCCAAAATGAGCAAGCAGGAATGGGAAGACATCTACCACGAGGCCTGGTCGCTCTATTATTCGCCTGATCATATGAAGACGCTGCTGCGCCGTGCCGTGGCGACGGGGGTACCGCTGGCAAGGCTCGTCAAGGTTCTCGTCTCCTTCGCGACCACCGTGCCGCTGGAAAACGTGCATCCGCTGCAAAGCGGCCTGCTGCGCCTGAAGACGCCGTCGGAGCGGCGCCCGGACCTGCCGCGCGAGAATCCGCTGGTCTTCTGGCCGCGTTTTGCCTGGGAAACCTTCAGAAAACATGCTTCGCTCGCCGGCACGATCATTGGCTTGACGATTTCGGCATTCCTGATTTCAAGGGATGCGAAGTCGAAGACCTATATGGATCAGGCCCTGACGCCTGTTGCCGACGACGAAGAAGAAACGCTCCACCTCTTCACMCAGACCGCCGGCGGCGCCGCAGCCGTCAGCCATGTCAGGAAAGTCGCGCAACTGACAGCGCATTGAGCGGTAATTCTTGAACGCGGATGACGCCCGAAAACATGGCGGCATCAAACTCTAAGCCAATGCATGCCGCTAAAGCGCGTCGCTTGAATCAAGTTTGACAACGCGCTTTGAAGGCTCCGAATTTAGCGGCCGTTTAAGCGACTTGGATCATCTGGGTCGTCTCGGCCACTTGCAGCGTGTCGACGAATTCGACGATCTTGACGGGTTTCCCATCTCGGAAATGGATCTTGTCGACGAATTCCGTATGGAAGCTCACGCCCGATGGGATGTGCCTGACCTCGCCTTCGCGGTGGGCAAAGACCATATGCTCATCTTCGTCCACATAGATGCCGGCTGTCCTGATATTCGATAGATCCCACACTGTGATAAGCTGGGTTATCGCTTGGCGAAAAGCATGCCCGCTTGATTCAGTTGAAAAAGGCGCCAGCCGTGTATTGCCGACCATGCGAAAGGTGCAATCCTCGCCGATCAGCGCCAGTGTAGCTTCGACATCGCCGCGGTCACGCACAGCATAGATTTCTTCCACGAGCTTCTTCATGTCATATTTTGCAGTCATTTTCCGGCCCCTCCACCATCAGCGAAATCTGCATCTAATTATACTTTAATGCAACTCTTTGTTGCTTCGGATGAATAAACACAATGGAGTAGGCGGCGCGAATGAAACTGCCCTGGATAATAGAAAAAGGCCCCGCACGATGGCGAGGCCTTCCAAACTTTACTGCATGATTCCTTAAATCGGAATCCGATTTCAGGATGCAGCAATTCAAAGTGTTACAGCGTCCTTAGCGCGTCTAAAAAGA